>CANNNN010000202.1 GCA_947506075.1 Methylococcaceae bacterium | reverse complement strand
GTTGCTGAACGAGTTCGAGCAGATGACAGAAGAGATGATTAAACAATATCTGGACCATCATTTTGAGCCTTATCCGAACGATGAATTTAAGATGGAGCCGCCATAAGACGCGTCGTTAAGTCGACGCGTATCCGTACTTTCAGTACATAACTCTAACCCACTAGCTTTAGCTGGTGGTTGTTTAGTAACTTCAACTTAAAGCCTGTACTGTGGTTTCGTCTTTTAAATTAACTCCTGAAAGCTGCAACTTTTCCGACGCCTTGATTAAAAAAAGTAGTATTTTCAAGGCCTGCAGATAACTCAAGCCATTTTTATGGATATTTGAAATACAATTTCGGTCAGCATCCGTGCTTATGCCCGATCTGGCGTGATAGGTAAAATAAATACCCATGCTGTCCGGTGAGCTTAAGCCGGGTCTTTCGCCGATCAGGACTATGCACAAGCGGGCACTATAGTGCTCTGCAACACCGTCACCCACCGCCACGCGCCCATGCTTTACCAAGCACACCGGGGGCAGGCTGTAAGCGATTTTTTTCAGCTCGGGTATCAATAAACTCAGAAACGGTTCGGCATGCTGTTCAATGGCCTTGGACGATAAGCCGTCGGCAACCACGATCACAGTATCAGTCGGGACTGCCCCGCTGTGTTGCAGACAGGTCAACGACGATGCGCTTAGTAAACGTCCCAGATCTGGCCGTTGCAAATATACAGACTGATTTTCGGCCCGGCTTTGTAAGATCAGCGTCTGATGGCCCTGTAAAATCAGGCGCTGCTCAAGTTTTGCAAAATCCAGCGGACTATTGACCGCATCGCGGGCCAGCGCATGTGCCAACTGAAAATCAAGAAAGGCACGGGTCGGAAGACTGATGCCTGTCCGCCCTAAGGCAATACGCGCAGGGGTGAATTGTTTTAGTTCCTGCCAGGGATCCGGTGCTATTCCGGGGCTTATATCATGACTCATTGCCGTGCTCCGTCAGTTTTTTTAAAGACGCTTTAAATAATGCCGGAATCTCCCGTTGTGGGAGCAATTGGTTTTCGGCGTTAAAAATCTGATGCTTTTGCAGCCAGTGTTCAAACTCGGGCGCGGGTCTAAGTCCCAGTACCTGACGCAGATAAAGCGCATCATGGAAAGAGGTGGACTGATAATTGAGCATCACATCATCAGCGCCGGGAACGCCCATGATAAAAGTGCCACCAGCCACCGCAAGTTGCGTAAGCAGCATATCCATATCATCCTGATCGGCTTCGGCGTGGTTGGTGTAGCAGACATCGCAACCCATAGGCAGCCCCAGTAATTTTCCGCAGAAATGATCTTCCAGACCGGCGCGGATAATCTGCTTTCCGTCGTAAAGGTATTCCGGGCCGATAAAACCGACGACGGTATTGACCAACAGCGGTTTAAATTGGCGTGCGACCGCATAAGCTCTAACTTCGCAGGTTTGCTGGTCCAGTCCGTGATGGGCATTGGCGGACAGCGCGCTGCCTTGTCCGGTTTCAAAATACATGCAGTTATCGCCCAACGTACCTCGTCCCAGTTCTAGTGCGGCAAGATGGGCTTCGTTTAATAAATTCAGGTTGATGCCGAAGCTGTCATTGGCTTTTTGCGTTCCGGCAATCGATTGAAAAACCAAATCAACCGGCGCACCCTGTGCGATGGCTTTTAAGGTCGTCGTTACATGTGCCAGTACACAGGATTGCGTTGGTATCTGGTAAGCTTCGATCACCTCATCAAGCATGTGTAGCAAGCGCAGGGTGGCTTCAAGATTGTCGGAAGCCGGGTTAATACCGATAACGGCATCACCGCAACCATACAGCAAGCCATCCACAAGGCTGGCGGCGACGCCGGCGGGATTGTCGGTAGGGTGATTGGGTTGCAGTCGGGTGGATAAGCGGTTTTCCAGGCCTATCGTGTTTCTGAAGCGGGTAATAACGCGGCATTTTTTGGCGACCAGAATCAAATCCTGGATGCGCATGATTTTGGATACGGCGGCCACCATTTCCGGGGTCAAGCCCGGTGCCAAGGCGGTCAAAACAGCGGTAGTCGCATGCACGGATAACAGCCAGTTACGAAAATCGCCGACTGTCAGATGACTGATGACTGCAAAAGCTTCGTTATCATGCCCGTCAATAATCAGCCGAGTGACTTCATCCTGTTCATAAGGCACCAGCGCTTCATTCAGAAACTGTTTGAGCGGCACATCGGCAAGTACCCATTGTGCTGCGACCCGCTCAAGATTGTCGGCGGCAGCGACACCGGCCAGATAATCGCCGGACCGTGCGGGCGTAGCCTTAGCCATCAGATTACGCAAGGTTTTAAAGTCGTAGGTCAGATGGCTTATCCGGGTTTTATACATGAGTGACGTATCCTGAATTATTTAGAATATTCAAGATAACATTATCGTGTGAAAAGGGTATTACAGAATCACTGAGTTTGAATTTATAGCGTCGCAGGTCAGTGATGCTGTTTGAAAAAGTTAAGCAAAATAATCGCTAGCGCCAAACCAATCCACTGTCTCTTGATGCGCAGGCGCCGATTTTTCTCTGACTAATTCGTCAAGAATATATTCCAGCCCATAAAAACTGCCATTATCAAAAGCCTGATTCATGGGGGCGACAATATCACTAAGCGTATCTGAATATTGGATAATCATCTTTTACCTTCCTGTTTTTCTGAAGTACAAAATTAAGTTTGACAGATAACTGCTTGTTATTCTAAACAATCATTTCTGTAACCCTTGACTTAAAATGCGCCTTGTTTACTGAACAGAAGCTGAAGCGTTAATCAAAATAGAGTTGGGAGGGGCGGCTAGAAAACAGCTAACCGCCAATCAACACACGCAATAAAAAACACTTGAAAAAGATTAAGCGGGATTTGGCTTTAAGGGTTAGGAATTAGTCGTTAAAAATCAACGTCATGAAAAATATTCTGCACGTCGTCCAGGTCATTCAACATATCCGTAAATTTTTCGAATAGTAGCAAATCATCGCCGCTAATTGGCGATACGCTTCTTGGTAAAAATTGAATTTCGTCCACATCAAAATCAAGCTCGCCCAAAGTATCTGTTAAAGCTTGCTTGGCCTTAAAATAATCGACGTGAGGCGTGAATACGGTGATTTTTCCATCATCGCTTTCAATATCGGAAACATCGACGTCGGCCGTTAGTAAGGCATCGAGAACAGCGTCCTCGTCATCATTTTTAAAAGCCAGTATCGCGGCATGGTCAAACATGTGACTGACGGTGCCTTGGGTGCCAATTTTACATTTGGTTTTGGTAAAGCACTGGCGTACATCGCCAAAGGTACGGTTAGGGTTGTCGGTCAGACAATCGATAATCACCATACACCCGCCGGGGCCATAGCCTTCATAGCGTACAGGGAAAAAATCTTCACCGCCGCCGCCTTTAGCTTTGTCGATAGCTTTTTCAATAACGTGAGTCGGGACTTGGTCTTTTTTGGCTCGCTCAATCAGTCCACGTAAGGCTAAGTTTCCGTCGGGATCGACGCCTCCCGCTTTAGCGCACACATATAATTCACGACCATATTTACTGTAGACCTTGGCCTTGGCATCAGACGTTTTGGCCATTGAATCTTTACGGTTTTGGTAGGCTCTACCCATTTGGTTGTTGCTCCATTAACAAAGATAAAATGTGCAGATTTTACAGACAAGTATTTGCAGAGGGAAACTTTTAGTCGCCTCTGCTATCGGTAACTTAGTATTTGAGGTGCAAGGTGATAGATTTTTGAGTCATTAACCCTTCGCAACCGCCCTATTTTTATTCCTGATCCACTCGCTCCAAGATCCCGCATAAAGCTTGGAACCCGTTAAGCCAGCATATTCCATAGCTAATAAGTTATGGCAGGCGGTGACGCCGGAGCCACAATAATGAACGACTTGTGTGGGTGCAACAGCACCGATTAACCTATTAAACTGTTCGCGCAATTGTTCCGCCGATAAAAACAAGCCGTTGCTGTCCAGGTTTAATTGAAAAGCACGGTTTAATGCACGGGGAATATGGCCTGCGACGGGATCGATAGGTTCTTGTGCGCCGCGATAGCGTTCCGGCGTTCGGGCATCGATCAGACGGATGGAGTTTCGGGCCAGACTGTTTTCAACCTGTATTGCATTAAGCCATGCCGTATCGTTTAGATACGGTCTGAAGGTGGCGGGCTTGATTGAGGGCACGGTTGTGGTGATTGGAAGTCCTTGTTTTTGCCATTGTTTGATGCCGCCATCCAATACGGCCACTTTATCATGTCCCAGGCAACGCAATAACCACCAGAGACGGCCTGCAAAAGCGCCTCCTGCATCGTCATAAATAACAACCTGGGTGCTATTGGCTATACCCCAATCACCCAGTTTTTTAGCCAATAAAGCAAAGTTTGGCAAAGGGTGACGACCGGTAAAATCGGTGATCATTGAAGATAAGTCTTTATCAAGATGGGCGTAACGGGCATTGGGGATGTGCCCGAGTCGGTAGGCTTGGCCGCCGGCTTCGGTATCCGCTAATGAAAATCGGCAGTCGACGATGATCCAGTCAGGGCAGTTCAGCTGTTGCTGAAGTGTATCTGAGGAAACAAGGGTGGTGTAAGTCATAGTTTTATACCGTTAAGATGATTTTTCCGATGTGTTGGCTGCTTTCCATTAGTTGATGGGCTAAGGCGGCATCGGTGAGCGTGAAAGTTGAATGTATTACCGGTGTGATTGTAGCGGATTTCAGTAAAGGCCAGACTTTTTCAAGCAACTGCTTGGCGATTGCCGCTTTAAAATGATCGTCTCTGGCTCTTAAAGTCGAACCGGTGATGGTCAGTCGTTTGAGCATGATAGATAGCAGGTTTATTTCGGCTTTCTGGCCTTTTTGTAAGGCGATTTGCACCAGTCGGCTATCATCGGCCATGCATTTTATGTTGCGAGGAAAATAGTCGCCGCCGATCATATCCAGAATTACATTTACGCCTTGGTTGCCGGTAAGATGCATTATTTGCTGAACAAAATCTTGTTCTTTGTAGTTGATTGCCACATCGGCGCCGAGTAGCAGGCAGAATTCACATTTAGCCGTGGAGCCTGCGGTGACGATAACTTTGGCATTAAAGGCTTTGGCTAGTTGTATCGCCGTC
>CANNNN010000201.1 GCA_947506075.1 Methylococcaceae bacterium | reverse complement strand
CCTGCAAAGCCGAATCATTGAGCATAATAAAATGACCGGTGCCAAGATCAGTGAACTGACAGGAAATCGCAGTCATATCCGCAGCTTCATCAACAAAGTCAATAAACAATTCGAGAATTACAGCATTTCCAATCTGAAGGACATCCGGGTGGAAATAGCGCTAGATCATCGTTTTGAAGAGCTGGTCAATGAGCTGGATCGCACTAATTTAAACACCACCGATATTCATGATAATGGCTTGTATCAACGTCTGAATCAGTTTTGTGAGGATTTTTTCATTGGTGGGCGCGGTAGCCGCATTCTGGAAATGAGCAAAATCATTACCGATGTCAAATACAGTTATAAAAAAGAGCATCAGGACAAGCGCGAACAAAAAGACCAGAGCACCGGAACCAATGCGTTGATTAATTGCACCTTGCTGACTATTTTGCTGCGCGATCTGCTGGCCCAGGACAGTGAACTGACCTTGCCGGTAATTTTTGATGAATTTACCGCGCTAGATGAATACAATCAGCGTACTGCAATTGAGGCGGCAACCAAGCACGGTTTTGCGTTGTTCTGTGCCTCGCCAACGGTAACCGCTGAAGTGGTCGCCGTCGTCGATTACTATATTACGCTTGATGATTTTCACGCCAACACCATTTATGACCCCAGCGGCGAACGCAATGTGGTGTTTCATCATTTCTGGGAGCGACTCTATGAAGTCACGGAGCAGGGCGCCGTATGAATGTCGCGTTAGATCGGACGCTGATTTTACTGATTGAGCATAAAGACTTGATGTTTCAGCTGATCGATTACATGGATCAGCAGCAGCGACAGGACTTGCCGACCGAGGTGTTTTTCAACAGCATTAGGGTCAAGCAGGACAGTGTGAGTAGGAAGAAGGAGACTGAGCGATTAAATGATGCGTTTGATCTGGGAAATCTGGTTAAAACCGGGATAGTCTCCGAGTTTAATAAATCGCGTGGCACGATTGCCTTTCAGCCGGCAGTGCTGGAAATTTTTCGTTTGTTTGACAAGGAGCGGGTACGCGGACTGCGCAGCGCGGATTTGGAAAATATCCGCATACAGTTGGAAAATGCCTATCGGCAGCTAGAGTCTTTAAGTTTTGCCGTTCATGATCTTGCCTTTCTCGAGCAGCACGATCAGCTGTTTGATTTGCTGCGTAGGATTAACAGCCAGATTCAAAACAATACCGACCATTTGCAATATGAAGCTGACCGTTTGTCCAAGCGCCTGGATCAGGATCAGGCGGTATTGTCACGGCAGGAATCCCTCCAGCACCGGGAAATGCTGGTGCAGGTAAAACGGATTTATGACCGGGAAATCATCCCGACGCTGGAGTTTCTTAACGCCCGTGAATACAGTAAAACCAGGGCGCCGTTGACGGTGATTGACGATATCAGTCGACTGTATGAGCTGCGCGGCCATGAAGATGACAGCTATTACATCGATCAATATAAGCTGTCGATACTCAGTCATTACAAGGCGGTGGAAAAGGTTAAGCAGGCATTACAGCGCTATCTGCATCAGGAGCGTCGGCACAGACTGACTTATAACGCGATTGAACAGGCTTATTTGAACTTACAAACGCTGGCGCAAAGCACGTTTACCGAAAGCCTTAAAGATAAATATATCTTTAAGGCCCTGGATTCAGAGACGCTATATTTTCAAGGGCTTAAAACGCATGCGGCCGGACAGGAAGCCCGTATCGAATGGCATGACCGCAAGCATCTGATTTATTTTAACGAATACCTGGTCAGTCAGAATGCGCGTAAACGCAGCGATAACTCGGCCGAGGTCAAGACCTTTGAAAAGCCGCAAAATGATCGGCACAATGCGATCAAGCGGCGCATCGAGCAGTTGGTCGAAGGCTGTGACATTAAACCGCCGGTCGATGATATCTATGTGCTGATGCACGATCTGCTGGCGGAGTACTTGCAACAGGATTATCAGCTGAATTATTTGCTGTACGGCGTAAGCTGTTTTAAACAGCATTATGCTAAGAAATTCAAGGTGCAGGTGAGTTTTAACCGCCCTCAGCAGCATATACGCCATCAAAATCAAGTGCTGGAATACAACAAACGCGAATTTATCTTATGATCAGTAACGAGCTCAGTCAAACCATTTACAGCGATCTGGTTAAAGGCAAAACCATTAACAAACACAGCTATAGCCTGAAAACCAACGAGCTGGAAGAGAATTCGTTGTATAACGAAATTTTTATCAATTTCGATGATTATCGGCAACTGTACCAGCGTATCAATTTTGATCTGGTGCATAAAAACAGCCGTTTTTTCTTCATTCGTGAGCTGAATGGCGGTGATGCGAACGAGGCGACGGTTAAGATTCAGGCGCTGCTGATTATTATCGGTCGTATCGTTACTGAGCAAGGCTATCTTTTTGACGTACTGACTGATTATCGTGCCGGTATCAAGCTGGAAGATCTTTCGGTGGCGATGACGGAAGAGCGCTATGTCGATATTCTGCACACCTGTAAATTATGTCTGTCGCGCAGTATCGAAGATGAAATCAATAGTCATTTAATTACCCGGGGCATTATGTTTAAAAATAGTCGAGGTCATTATGTATTGAGCGATGCCGGGGCGGCTTTTTTTAGCGAACTAACCGAGGCCTAAGGTCGTTAGCAATAAATAAGCCCCATTAAAACGCATAAAAATAGAGCGCGGATGACACGGATTTATGCAGATTAACACGGATTAAAAAGAGCTTGAAGGTAGGCTGAGTTTTTTAAATATCTGTGTAAGTCGGTCCGTTTGGTGTCATCTAGAGGTGACTTCTTTTGGCATCTGTTCTCTATAAAAAATGGAATAATCAATATTTTTTAGAAAAAATTGCCAAATTTCTATAAAATCATCGCTTACTGTAACAACTCTTCATATCAAGTCTACATGGACCTAAAATTTCTCGATTTCGAACAACCCATCGCTGAATTAGAAGCGAAAATTGAAGAACTCCGCAATGTGCAGTTTGACAATAACATTAATATTTTCGATGCGCTGAGGCAGCTTGAAATCCGAAGTCAGGAGCTGACGGAATCGATTTTTTCCGATCTGTCCGATTGGCAAATTTCCCAGTTATCCCGTCATCCGGGACGTCCTTATACGCTGGATTATGTGGAGCATATTTTTACTGATTTTCACGAGTTGCATGGCGATCGGGCTTATGCCGATGATCCAGCTATTATTTGCGGCTTGGCGCGCCTTGATGGGCAAGCGGTCATGGTAATTGGTCATCAAAAAGGCCGCGACACTAAAGAAAAAATTTATCGCAACTTCGGCATGCCGCGTCCTGAAGGATACCGTAAGGCTTTGCGGATGATGAAAATGGCCGAGCGTTTTAAAATGCCGGTTATCTGCCTGATAGATACACCGGGCGCTTATCCGGGCATTGATGCAGAAGAGCGCGGACAGAGTGAAGCGATTGCCAGAAACCTGTTTGAAATGGCCAAACTGAAAACGCCGATTATCTGCACGGTTATTGGCGAAGGCGGTTCCGGCGGCGCATTGGCAATAGGTGTTGGGGATCGTTTGATCATGCTGGAATACAGCACTTACTCGGTCATTTCCCCGGAAGGTTGTGCGTCAATTTTGTGGAAAAGCGCCGATAAATCCCAATTGGCGGCCGAAGCGATGGGCATTACCTCGGACCGTGTTCGTGAACAGGGATTTCTGGATGAAGTGGTTAGAGAACCTTTAGGCGGGGGGCATCGAGATTTTAAGATGATTGCATCGAATCTAAAAGAAACGCTGCTTAGGCACATGAACGAGTTGAAGCATCAATCTCTTGAGCAGCTACTGGAAAAACGCTACCAACGTATTATGGACTTTGGGGTTTTTACCGAGGAAGCCGGGAAGTAGGACTCAGGTGCAAGATGAACGGCGAAAGGCAACAGATTTGCCGTTGTTTGAGGACATTCTTGTCAAGCTTGATCTTGGCGGCGAGAGGCAAAGAGTTTATATCGCTTACAGCGGCGGCGTAGATTCTCATGTTTTGCTGCATGGTTGCGCGGCCATGGATCAGCTTAAGGGTAAATTGACCGCAGTTTACGTGCATCACGGTTTGCAGGCAGAGGCCGAATCCTGGGCTAAGCACTGCGAAAATACGGCTAAAGACCTGGGTGTGGCATTTGTCATGTTACGGGTTGATGCTAAGGCTGTAACGGGAGAAAGCCCGGAAGAAGCCGCCAGAAACGCCCGGTATGCGGCGTTGAAATCGTTGATTGATGTTGGTGATAGCTTACTGTTGGCTCAGCACCGGGAAGATCAGTTGGAAACGGTGCTATTGCAATTGTTTCGCGGCAGTGGTTTGCGCGGGTTGTCCGGGATGCCTGAACGTATTGCTTTCGGTTCGGGACTTATGCTCAGACCCTTGTTGAATACATCCAAGCAGGCAATCTTGGATTATGCCAAGACTCATCAATTAAGCTGGGTCGAAGATCCCAGCAATCAAAGCAATGCTTATGACCGCAATTTCTTGCGCAATCAGATAGTTCCGTTATTAAAACAGCGTTGGCAGACCATCGATAAGACCGTGTCGCGCTCGGCCAGGCACTGTGCGAATGCCCAGGTGCTGGTCGACGAAGTTGCAGATGAACTATTCGCTGAAGTTTTTAATCCTATCGATAAGACCTTGAACATCAGTCGGCTAACGGAACATCTTGTCCATGCCCAGCAATTGATCATCCGGCATTGGTTTGGCTATCTGGGACTGAAAATGCCTGCCCAGGCTAAGGTCGAAAGGATATTAGCTCAGGTGGTTGCCGCCAGTCAGCAGCGTGATCCGGTGTTATCAGGGCAGGGTTACCGTATACGTAGGTACCGGGATCAGCTGTATTGCCTACAACAAAACGGGCCGGTGGTGCAGCAGGACTTTGTTTGGCCGGTCGGACAAGCGTCGCTAAACATCAGCCGTGATCAGACCTTGTCTTGTGTGCCGTCATCAAAAGGCATACTGCGTGATCTGTGGCTAACATCCAAGATTGAAATCAGGTTTCGCCGAGGCGGGGAAAAAATCCGTTTGCCGGGACGTGAAGGTCATCATGTGTTGAAAAATCTGTTTCAGGAAGCCGGTATTCCACCGTGGGAAAGAGATGTTAT
>CANNNN010000200.1 GCA_947506075.1 Methylococcaceae bacterium | reverse complement strand
TGCCGATGTTAGGATAAGGGATAGGAATGGGGCCGGCCGGAGTCGGGGTTTTGCAGACATCGGGAAACACCATGCTCATGCCACCGCTGCCTTTGTGAGCGAAGCCTCGGATATTGTGAACTGTACAGGCCATTAATTACTCCTCATTCGAATAGGTTAGGATGCCAACAACAGCGCTGCGCGTCCGCCATAATCGGACGAAGCATACACCAAACAGGGCGACTGACGATAGTGCTTAAACACGCCATGTACGGCCAAAGCCGCCAGCATAATTCCATGAGCAGCACCCAGATCGCCAAAGCATTCTGCAGGATGTTCCATCTGATGATCCGGAACAAAAACGGCGCTATTACGCAACCGCGCCACGCCGAATTCTTTCCCCCAATAACGCTCGCCGTTGAAGCTTGCATAAACGCAGCCGATCGGTGCCGGTGGCGGCGTTTCAGCAAACAAGTCCGCAAAAGTAGCCGCCAAACCTTCGCCGAGATACGGCTCTTGCGCATAGATATGACCTGACTCCTGACCCATGGCGCTGCCCAACACTTGCGCCAGCGGTTGCAAACCTTTTTTAGCGGCAGTACTAGCCAGGGTCAGCATCAAAAATGCCGCGCCTTCTCCAGGACTAAAACCATCGCTATTGACTTCATTACGGATACGCCCTTGCATATCCAAGGTACCCAGCACATAGAGATCAATCAGACTGTCCACGCCGCCTACCAGAACAAATTCGGCTTCCTTGGCCTCAAGCAGCGCAGTCGCCCGTCGAAACGCCATCAGACCGGCGGCCCGCCCATTCGGTGCGGCAATGCTGCGGGGCAAATCAAACGTTACTTTGGTTTGCTTTGCAAATCTGCTTAGGAAGGTTTTAGGGTCTATCGGTTTAGTAGTGTGATGTTCCGGCATAGCCAATAGCAACGGTATAGGCGTTTCATAGCCTGCCATCGGTTTTAGCACCTGTTCCAGCGCCACATGCGCCAGCCGCAACATCCTCGCCTCCCGGTATTGGAGATGCTGTGTAGACAGCTCAGAATCCAGCTCAAAAAGTCCGTCATCAGGAACCGCCCCGACGATGAATGGCTGGAATCGACGGTCTCGCCACTCTATCTCGCGGAGCCGGGCTAGCCGGGCACGGGCAGAAGCTGCGGTTTCTCCCAGGCTGAGTCCTATCGGCGATACCGCGCCTGCGCTAACCACAACAACTTCCGGTTTTGCCATTTTTACGATTCCCTGGGTTTGTTTGGATATTCGCGGCAATACACTCCCACTTCACTCAATTTCAGCAGCTGCTTATCGACCTTGATACCGGCGCGAAATAGCAGTTGGACACGACCGGTGTCCGGTTCTATCAACACAGTTTCCAAATTTGGCGTTTCCCGAATGACTTTCCCGTCAAAATCGAACATCAAGGCCAATGTGCAGACCGGTAACAAAAAGTGCAATGGCTGACCCGGCATAAAGCCGCGCAGTTCAACTGGTTCGCCGCCCTGCAAATAACCGGAAGCAATCAAGTCCGAAGGTGATAGCTGAAAAAATCGGGGATCAAAATCCTGTGGCAAATACGGAGAACGGCTTTTCTGCCAGGCAGCATCATAGGTTCCGGCAAACACACTACGCGGCAACCAGGAAGGCGCTACCGGTGCAAAACAGGCCGGTGCTGGCCGATCAGCGGGGTGACGGATAAGCTGGTTTGGATCTTCAATATTGGGCAGCATGCGACCTTCCCAGTCACTCTCCTTGCTGCCGATAAAACCGCATCCGACCGGGTTGCGCGATTCGTATTCGGGCGGATCCCCGTCCTTGGCTTGCGCAATACCACCAAAAGCCAGCTCCCATCGTAACGGCATTTCTTCCCATATTTCGGGTTGTGTTGGATGCCAGCCATCGTTGGTATTTTGCCAGCGCCGATTGCCAAACAAGCGTACGGTTTTCGAAAGCGCGCCGACCTTAAGACTGACGTCGGCTATACGGGTATTCTTAGCTGGGGCCACCGCATGTCCTACCAGCAAAATGTCAGTTGAAGGTTTGGGCAGAGAAAACTCTCCTGCAGCACGCAGACTGGTCTTATCCGGCTCGCCCCAGTAAACATCGGTAGCGCATAACGGAGACTGCTGCTCGGCAAGAGCGTAGCTTCCCGCGCTCACTTCAAAACTAGCTTTGACTATGGCAAAGGCGCATTCCACGCCATCCTTGTCTGAAAACACCGATAGTGCTGCAGCAAGGGGCGTGTGATTTATCAATTGCAACATGATTAGTTTCCGGCGATTTTCGAGCCTTTCAGCACCAAATCTGAACTAGCCTTCACGCCAACCTTGCCGCTCCCAATGATAGTAATATTCTTGCCCTTGAGCTGAATGGTGCCGTCCTTTTTCATGGTAAGGCTCGCATCGCCTGTTTTTAGGGTGATTTCGTCGCCCGCTTCCAAATAGAACTTCTTGGCGACTTGACTCATGTCGTCTTTGCCAATGTTTGTCTGACGAGTATCGCCAACATCAATAGTGTGTTTCTTGCCAATACTGACCGTTTCGTTTTCCCCAACCTTACGTTCCCGGTTTTTACCGACATCAAGGCTTTCATTTTCCCCGACAGTTTCGGAACGGCTTTTACCTATACTAATGGTTTCATTGACTCCGACATCTTCCGAACGATTCTTACCGATACTGATAGTTTCGTTTTCACCAACGGTTTCAGAACGGTTCTTGCCTATATTCACCGTTTCATTGTTGTCTACTTTTTTACTGCGGTCATGCCCAACCCAATGAGTTTCATCATTCTCGACCTCTATATCCTGATTTTTTTCGGCATGAAGATAGACCTGTTCTACCCCCTTCTTGTCTTCAAAGCGGAATTCGTTGAAATTGTCGGCAACCCCAGCTTTAGAACTGCGGCTTTTAATACCGCTTTGGGTCTGGTTAGCGGGTAAGGCATAGGGCGGCATCTGCGTATCATTATAAACACTGCCCGTTACCAGCGGTCTATCCGGATTTCCTTCCAGAAAACTAACCACCACTTCCTGACCAATACGCGGCAACGAAACCCAGCCCCAGTTTTTACCGGCTATCGGGTGAGAAACGCGTACCCAACAAGAGCTGGTTTCATTCTTTTTACCCTCCCTCTCCCAGTGAAATTGCACTTTAATGCGCCCATATTTATCGGTCCAGATTTCTTCACCGTCTTTACCGACCACAGTAGCCGTTTGCGGGCCTTGCACAAAAGGCACGGGAGTTAAGCGTTGAGGCCGAAACTGCTGGGTTGCACGAATGGCCTTAAAACTGCATTCATAATGATCTTCTTGGCCTGATGCTGAACGATATTGGTTGGAAACAATCAAAAAATTGGCGGCAATAATAATGTGCTTGGTATTTTCCGGGATTATGTAATGGTCTTTTAGGGTAAATAACATGCCTGTCGTCAAGCCCATTGCATTGCCTTTGGCTTGGACTACCTCGTAGTCGGTTTGCAGCTCGTCGAGCCTTATATTGGCATAGGTCTCGCCCGTCGGCGGTTCAAAATAATTACCCGGATAATCATATTGCTCGCCTTCGGCATGACTGTGCGACTTCTTTTCGGTGAATTTGGCAATGAGGTTGCTTTTCGGCTTTTCAAAATCGTAATCGTTTAATACATAAGCCCCCGATTGCACTTTATGGGCTGTATGCCACTCAAAAATATGATCCCGTTCTCTTTGACCCGAATTTTCGGGCGAAAAATAAGGAACGGTTTCATAGTCAGCAACCGTTTGATAAGCATTCACCGAATCGGCAATGACCAGCGTATGTTTAGTTTTTTCGTGCTCAAAAAAATAAAAAATACCCTCACATTCCATTAACCGACTGACAAAATTAAAGTCAGTTTCTCGGTATTGAACACAATAGTTTAGAGGTTTGTAGGTATTAGTCAGCTCGAGTTTGAAATCACTAAAGCCATTGTCGATAAATACCTTTTTGATGATGTCAGGAACCGATAACTCCTGAAAAATACGGCAATTGCTGGTTCGGGTTAAAAACCATAGCCAAGGACGCAGCACCGCACGATACAAAAATCCATCGTTCAAAGGACCCTGATGCCTGAACTGCGTCACTAAGCCATGAAAATAACGTGTACCTCCGGAAGGTAAAGACAAGGCCACCGTCATGCCCTCGCCCAGGACATCATCAATGGGAAAGCCTGCCGTTATGATTGAAGCCAGACCTTTAGTGTCTATCAGCAAGTCCACTTCATACTCAAACAGTCGACTCATTTCTTCATTGCCAGTCATGCGACTAAATAGCAATACATCGGAACCTAAAGGGGTTGTTACCGAAGCGTAACGATTATCTTGTGTAGCCATAACTTGACGGGGTCCTATTGCAAAAAAATGGACTTACAGTAATAAACAGCATTTTTAAATATATATTATTAACCATGCTAACTTGTTTTGACTGGCTGATGAACCTATTTTCTAGCCCAAGCCATTAAAAACCGTGCGCGCTCATCAGTATTGGGAATTTTTTCTGCCAATACTGCACACAGGTCCTTTTTTGAACCGGTTTTTTTTTGCGCGGCCTTTACCAGATGGCTAGTCATGGGGCCCAAATAGACGACTAAGTCTGCTGTTAATTGCTGAAGATACTCTGCTGAAATGTCACTTTTTTCAGCCACTGCGACCCGGTTAGCAGCAGTGCGCGTAGAGCTATCCCCCGCCCCTTTACGAATGCCTGATGATTGCAGGCTAGCCATGAATTTTTGCCTATCTCCATCAGCAGCAATGAAATTCCCCAGCGTATCTAATAACTGCCCAAAATTAGCAGACTGTTGCGCATGCTTTTTTACCATCACTTTGGCAACAGGCCCTAAATAACTGGTTAAACTCTTTTCTATCTGGGTCAATTGGCTTTGCAATAACACCGAGTCATTGCTTAGCATGGACTCGGTGTTATTATCCGGAGGACTTTGATGGCCTTGGGACCTGGTTTGCACCTGTAAAACAGTAGCCCCCAAATCGTCTAAAACTGGATAAGCATTGGGGGCTGTTTGTAAACAATCAGCCAAGGCCTTAGAGAAATCAGCAGCATCTTGATAGCGCAACTGGGGTCGTTTTTGCAGCGCTTTAGACAAAACCACTGTGAGGCTGTCAACCAGTTGCGGCGCTAAACTTTGCTTTTCTAATTCAGCTGTTAGGCTTACGTCGTTTATCTTTT
>CANNNN010000199.1 GCA_947506075.1 Methylococcaceae bacterium | reverse complement strand
CTGCACGGCGGCGGTATATTCTTCGGCGACACCGGCCGTATTTACGCCGGCAGAAAATATCTTTAGCAAAATCCCCAAGGAAAGCGCCAGAATTGAAAACGCAATCAGGATTTCGAGTAAGGAGAAGCCTCGCTGCTTATTCATTTTCCAGTTCAATCTGGCCGGTTAGCCAGTTAATATCGATAAGCCACGCCGCATGATTTCGTTCCAGCGTGACCCTGCCTCCGGTAGAGGAACCATCGGCAAAAAAACGGATGCTCGCCGTGCCGTCACCGGTCAACTCATCTTGCGCCGTCACCACAGTGACATCAATGGTTCCGGGTAATTTATAGACTTTGTCCCGCCCGCTGACCGTATAACTGTTTTCACCCAGATCAAGGGCTAGCGTAGTTTCATGATGCGTCATCAAAGCCTGGCCTCTGGCATAACGCAATGCCGACACGATATCCCTGGCCGCAGCCTTGATTTCCGTAGAATCACTTCCTGATGACAGGTTAAGGCCGATCACCGAAAACCCCAGCACCACGACAAACAACACGACGGTCAACTCCAGCAGCGTGAAGCCGTGCTGGCGAGAGTTGAACGGCGATAGGCAACAGACCAATGGCGAAAAAGCTGTCAAATTTTTAGCCATGTGCCCTTCACCTCATAAATCATTCCCAACTATTAATATCCTGGTCTTCGCCGGTGCCGCCTTCCTTGCCGTCAGAGCCAAAAGTAAACAAATCAAACTTTCCATGCTCGCCGGGTGATGCATAATGATATTCCTGTAACCAGGGATCCAGCGGCATTTTTGCTTTACGCAAATAAGGGCCATTCCAGCGTTTGGCACTATCGGGCGACTCGATTAAAGCCTTCAAGCCCTGCTCGGAACTAGGATAAGTACCCAAATCAAGCTTGTACATATCCAGAGCCGCCGACAGATCTTCAATTTGCACTCTTGCCGCCTTGATTTTGGATTCGCCCATGTGTTTCATGACCTGCGGCCCGACTATCCCGGCCAACATCGCAATAATACCCAGCACGACCAATAACTCCAGTAACGTGAAGCCTTGCATTTTGAATCTTGTTACCTGTTTCATCCTTTATTTCCTCTATATTCTAAATTAAAAGATATTCACGACGAAGGCACGAAGAACACGAAGATTTATTTCTTCGTGTTCTTCGTGCCTTCGTCGTGAATAAAAGACTTTTAAAAAGCCAAATCATTAACACTCAAAATTGCCAGCAAAATCGACACTATGATCCCTGCAATCATCAAGCCTAATGAAATGATCAAGGCCGGTTCCAGCAAGGCCAGCATCCGCGCAATGGACACGCGCAATTGCTTGTCATAAATAGTCGCGACCCTCAGCAACATTTCTTCGAGGCGTCCGGTTTCTTCACCCATTTTTATCATTTGCATGGCCATTTTGGGCAGAATACCCTTTGCCAATAAGGCCTCAGACATGGTCTTGCCCTGCTTCAACTGCTCTTCGGCATCTCGAATGGCCTCGGCCAGAACCAGATTGTCCAGTGTTTCGCGAACAATGACCAATGCGGACAAAATCGAAACGTCGTTACCCAATAGCGTGCCCAGAGTGCGGGTGATATTAGAGGTTTCCTTATTAAGCAGTATAGTGCCAAACAACGGTAATTTTAAAAATCGACCATCCCAAACCTGTTTTTTTATCGGGTCGGCCAACTGCCATTTCATGTAACTGGACGCCGCAAAAGCTGAACCGAACAGCAACCACCAATAGCTTTGCAGCCAGTCTGCCAGCCCCACCACAATCTGCGTGGAGACTGGCAAGGCCTTCCCCGCGCTGGCAAACATCTCGGAAAACTGCGGCACCACGAAGGTCAGCATCACAAACAGCGAGGCCAGAGACATGACTAGCAGGATGGCAGGATAGATCAAAGCGGTGCTGACCGTATCTTTTAATTCCTGAGAGCGTTCCAGATAATCGGATAGCCGGGTCAAGACGTCGCCCAAGCTGCCACCCGCTTCGCCGGCACGAACCATATTCAGATAAAACTTGGAAAACAGACTGTTACGCACGCGTTCCGGTGATTTACGCCTTTCCAATGAATCCGCCAGGCTAGCCCCTCCTTTGACTTTTAACAGGATACGGGCAACAAGTTTGGTTAAGGCTTCATTGTCTTCGGTCAAATCCATCAAGACCAACAGCGATTTATCTAAGGGCAGGCCGGATTCCAATAAGGTAGCCAGCTCGCCGGTAAACAAGGCCAGATCTTTTTGCGACAAACCGGAGCGTTTAAGACTTAATTTGAAACCGGAAAACAGCTTGGGTTTTGCCGGGATGACGTGTATCGGCATATAGCCTTCAGACTGCAAGGCCACAATCAAATATTCTTCGTTGATTGAATCTCGGACGCCTTCTATGACATCGCCCTGGCTGTTGACTGCTTTGTACGAAAAGGACGGCATCTCAGCTTTCCGCAGTGGTCACGCGCAGCACTTCTTCGAGTGTGGTAACGCCTTGCAGCACCTTGACCAGACCGTTTTCATACATGGTCTCCATGCCTTCGTCGATAGCCATTTTTTGGATAATACCGGCTTCAGCATGAGTCATGATCAGTTTACGGATCGTATCGGTCATCTGCAAAAATTCGATGATAGCCAAGCGACCGCGATAGCCCATGTCCGCACAATTAACACAGCCTACCGGTTTATAAAAAACAATATCACCGTCAGGAACAAATCGTCGCAGTTGCAATTCCTTGACCAACTCCTCTGGAGGTTGATAAGCCTGTTTACAGGCTGGACACAATTTTCTAACCAGTCGTTGCGCCAAAATACCGTTGACGGTAGAGGTCAACAAGTATTCTTCCAGTCCCATATCCAGCAAGCGGGTAACACCGCCTGCCGCATCATTGGTATGCAGCGTAGACAACACCAAATGACCGGTTAGTGCCGATTGCACCGCGATGCGCGCGGTTTCCAGATCACGCATCTCACCGATCATGATCACATCGGGATCCTGTCGCACGATAGAGCGCAACGCCGACGCAAAGGTCAGACCGATCTGCGGTTTGGCTTGAATCTGGTTGATCCCTTCCATCTGGTATTCGACCGGATCTTCAACGGTAATGATTTTACGCTCGGAGGTGTTCAGCTGTTTTAACGCGGCATACATGGTCGTGGATTTTCCGCTACCGGTAGGACCGGTGATCAGGATAATGCCATGGGGCTGGGACAACACCTCAATAAACTGCTGCAAATGCTTGCCGGAAAAACCTAATCCTGCAAAATCCAGCACCACATTATCCTTGTCCAGCAAACGAATTACCACGCTTTCGCCGTACATGGTCGGTATCGTCGAGACCCGCAAATCCAGTTCTTTACCGAGCATCTGTATCTTGATGCGACCATCCTGGGGCAGGCGCCGTTCGGCGATATTAAGCTTGGCCATGATCTTGATCCGCGAAATCACGGCAGCCGTCGACTTGACCGAAGGCGCATCAATTTCCTTTAACACGCCATCGACCCGTAACCTGACCTTCAGGGATTGCTCGAACGGTTCAATATGTACGTCCGAGGCTCTGGTTTCAATGGCCCGTTGCATGATCAGGTTCACCATTTTTATGATCGGCGCCTCGCTGGCCAAGTCTTTTAAATGCTCAAGATCTTCATCGTCTATATCATCGACGTCAATATTCTCGACAATCTTGTCCAATTGCGAACGACCTTCGCCGTACTGCACTTTCAGCGCAGCATCAATTTCTGACAGCAGGCCGACCTTGGCAATGATGTTTTTTCCGGTCGCCAGCTTTAACGACTCAATCACAAAGCGGTCTTCCGGATCCATCAGCGCAACGGTAATATCGTCGTTATGGCTCAAGCCGATCACATGATATTGTTTTAAAAACCGCAATGGCACGGTTTCCGGCAATTGCATTTCCAGCGGATACTGGTCCGGCGCAACTTTCTCAAACCGACCCGATTCAGCAAAAGCATCGGCCACATCCAGTTCAGAACAAAGGCCTAGTTTAACCAGCAACTGCGGCACACTTTCTGATACCGAGGTTTTTTGGACACGCTCAACTTTTTTCAATTCTGCGACAGAAAGTTTTTGCTTGTCTTGCAAAACGGCTAGCAACGCTTCATATTCCATTAGTTCAAAAACCGACTGGTATTAAGTGATTGTAAATTATTAGGTTAATAGCAAGCACTGTTACTCATCAACGGTATTCGCTCAAACTGCATGCCTTATAGTAGCAAAGTTTCAGATATTATTTTAATGACAAGTTAATGACAATCGATTTTTTTTGTGAATTATAGTTTACAGGCCTTCAGTATAAATACCCAGACTGGTTTTTTATTAAGTACTTGATCTGGAGATGATAGGGGCAGTTTCATCACATAACTGCCCAGCAGACATTGAGCGAACGCAGGCAATCCGAATACCATAGCCCATTATTGCAGCTCCCCCTGGCCGCTCGATATCACGCACCAAGTATCCGATCTTAGAGCAGATGTTTCCGTTTTGACAAGGAAAGCAGGCCCATCAAGCCTATGCCAAAAAGCCATACAGCTTGAGGCAGAGGCACTGCAGAGACTGTTGCTGTTAAGCTAACAGAAAGCTTATTAATAAGCGCATAGTCACTCGCCTGCAACTTTTGTGTACCCAGGATATTGTTAATACTGGCTAGGACTGAGAACGAGTTAAGCAAATCCCCATTCGCTTTAGCGTCCCAATTACCTACTGGATTTGGAAAGGCTGTTGTAACAAACGACGCAGCAGTAGGAATGATATTGCTGACAGATGTTAACGTATTAGTCAAATCTGTCATTATTAGCGTTCCCGTTGCAGCTACCTCTGCCGATCCGCCAATCTTTGTGTAATTGCCTAATTCGAGTAAGGAAACCTTGTTTATAGGACTACTTAAAGAATTGATTGTAACTACCACTGAGCTATTAATAAAATCGTATGGGCTTGAAACTGTGCTTGATGCGCTGAAATTTGTCGGAGCAAAAATCAAAGAATTTCCAGATACTGACGGCACGCCATAAAGGCCAAGCAGAGAATCATTATAGGTGAATGAAACATCGCTACCATTGGCAGTAATTAACGTGGCATTACTAGTACAACAAACCGGAAGTTCGTGATCAAATTCAGGCAACCATAACTTTGCCTTGATAAGTCCACTTAAACGGCTTAGCCATCGTGTTGTTAAAATAATCAATGAACGCCATGATTTTTGTTT
>CANNNN010000198.1 GCA_947506075.1 Methylococcaceae bacterium | reverse complement strand
TACGGGTTATTAAAAGTTTCACACTTATCGCTTGGTTATCGCTGACGGTGATTTTGAAACTTTTAGCTTTAAAACTTTAATGCCGTCATTGAGAGAGCCTAAGCATCCTCTGGTAGCAATGTTTAATTTTAACACTAATAAGTAAATGCTTAATAATTAGCTTTACGCTACACAGGGTAAAGTCAAGAGCATCCTTACATCCCCACCCCGTACGGCGGGGTTTTGCGGACAAAACTGATAAAATTTTACGTGTCACACATAAAAAAAGCCCGGAGGTCGAAACCTGCCAGGCTTTTTTTATCTAAACAACGACAGGCTATTTCATCATTTCTTTTTTGAACAGCGTATTCAATTTCTGGTTGGTTTCCTGTTGGTACAGCTTTGAATTATCAATCGCCTCAGGTTTGGGCGCAGCTATTGGCGTCGCGGCAACCATCGGCGTTGGCGCTAGCACAACAGGTGGCTCTGTATCTTCAGTATCGTATAATCGAAAAACCGGTCCATAACTGGTATCCACATCAAAATCGTCCCAGATATACTCTGGTTGCGCGATAGGCTTGGTAGGAAGGGGTATCGTGACTAAATCGGCAACCCCTACACCTATCCGCCCAGCAGTGTGAACCAGTCCTTTAAATAACCCGCCGACAACACCATAGACAATATTGCTTTTATTGGTCGTGTTAATGATATTTTTGGGGATTTCCAGAGCGCAGGTGGTCAGATTGGCAAAGCCATTCAGCGCCTTGTTGCCAACCTTGGCACCATAACTCCGGTGTTGCATCTTATCCACCTGGGTGGAGGGCATATACGTCCTATCACCGTAACCCTGTTGCTGCATGTCAGCCTTAGTCATTGGAGCATATGCCGTCACCAAACCGGTGAATAATAGAAAAACAAAAAAACGACTTAATTTACGCATATCAAATCCTGTGGGTGTGTGAATAATCAAATCAGTATAGCAGAGCTGCAATTATTTACTCAGTCGAGCTTTAGCAAACGCATCAGCCATTGATCCCTGCACCAGTATTTGCTGTTTGGGTTTATAGGACGCTTGTTTTTGACTATTGCGTTCTGGCCGCTCCTCGCTAGGCTCAGGATTGGTTTTCATCGACAGCGAAATACGTTTACGCTCGATATCGACCTCCATGACTTTTACCTTGACCATATCGCCGGTTTTAACCGCATCCCTGGGATCTTTGACAAAGGTATCCGATAAATGTGAGATATGCACTAGGCCGTCCTGATGCACACCGATGTCTACAAAGGCACCAAAGTTGGCTACATTAGTGACTACGCCATCCAGTCTCATGCCGACTTCAAGATCGGTTATTTTTTCGATGCCCGCTTTGAACTCGACGCTTTTAAATTCCGGCCGGGGATCGCGGCCGGGCTTTTCCAGCTCCAGCAAAATGTCGGTCACGGTCGGTAAACCAAAATGTTGATTGGTGTAATGGGCAGGGTTGAGACCCCGCAAAAACTGGCGCTGACCGATCAGGTCCCGGATCGATTTTCCGGTATCTTTGATAATCGCTTCAACAACCGGATAGGCTTCGGGATGTACCGAAGACGCATCCAGCGGGTTGTCACCATTCATGATGCGTAAAAATCCGGCCGCCTGCTCATAAGCCTTGTCACCCAAACGGGGTACTTTTTTTAATTGCTTGCGATTGGTGAACGGCCCGTTATCATTGCGAAAGATCACAATATTTTCGCTGATGCTGGCCGACAAGCCTGACACCTGTTTAAGCAGAGATACTGAGGCAGTATTCACATCGACACCGACCGCATTCACACAATCTTCGACTACGGTATCGAGTCCTTTGGCTAACTGGATCTGGTTGATGTCGTGCTGGTACTGACCGACGCCTATCGATTTTGGATCGATTTTGACCAGTTCCGCCAGAGGATCCTGCAAGCGCCGGGCAATCGAAACTGCACCGCGCAAGGTCACATCCAGGTCAGGAAATTCCTTGGCTGCCAATTCAGACGCAGAATAAACCGAGGCGCCTGCTTCTGACACGGTGATCTTGGTAATCTTGAGTTCGTTGTACCGCTTCATGACATCCGCCACCAGCTGGTCGGTCTCCCGGGAGCCTGTGCCGTTACCTATACTAACCAGATCGACTTTGTGCTTCTGAATCAGTTTTGCCAGCGTGTCTATAGCCCCATCCCAATCCTTACGTGGCGGATGGGGATAGATAGTGTCTGTACCCAGTACTTTGCCGGTCGGATCGACAATTGCAACTTTAACGCCGGTGCGTATGCCGGGATCCAGGCCCATGGTGGCTTTAGGCCCCGCAGGTGCAGCCAGCAGCAAGTCCCTTAGATTGCTGGCGAAAACCCGAATCGCTTCAAGTTCGGCGGCTTCGCGCAATCTGAGTTTTAAATCCAGATCGATGCGAGTGTAGAGTTTAATTTTCCAGGCGAAACGTGCCGTTTCAGCGAGCCAAATCTCGGCAGGCTTAGCCGTATCTCTAATGTTAAGACGTCGAGCGACAAACTGGGCACAAAGATCATGTTCCGCTTTATCGTCAGCACCGGGCTTGAGGCTAATATTTAACAAATCCTCATTGCGTCCCCGAAACAGCGCCAAAGCCCGATGCGAGGGAATTTTGTTGATGGCTTCTTGATAATCGAAATAATCTTTAAATTTTTCAGCCGGCAGTTCTTTACCGATCGCAACCGTGGAGTGCACAATGCCATTCTGCCAGATGCGTTCGCGCAGTTCAGCCAATAATTCGGCGTCTTCTGAAATGCGTTCCATGAGGATTTGCCGAGCGCCATCCAGTGCAGCTACTGTATCCATTACGCATTTTTCCGCATCGATAAAGTCTAAGGCAACGTATTCCGGTATCAGGCTGCGATCAGCCAACAACGCATCGGCCAGGGGTTCGAGTCCCGCTTCGCGGGCTATCTGCGCTTTAGTTCGGCGTTTGGGCTTAAAAGGCAAATACAAATCTTCGAGCAGGGTTTTAGTGTCAGCATCTTTAATCGCTTTTTCCAACTCCGCTGTCAGCTTGCCTTGAGAGTTGATGGTATCCAGGATGGTTAAGCGCCGTGCGTTAAGTTCCCGCAAATAACCCAATCGCTCTTCCAGCAGCCTTAATTGGGTATCATCCAGGCCACCGGTCACTTCCTTGCGATAGCGGGAAATAAAGGGGACGGTTGCGCCCTCATCCAGCAAGCTGACAGCAGCGCTGACCTGTTTGATGTTGACAGCTAATTCTTTGGCAATGCGTTGGAGTACATCCATTTCTTAGATTCTTGTGCAGTTTGTGAGGGAGGCATTGTAGCAGTAAGGAATGGAGTTGAATAAAAAAGTCATACTGGTAGCCCCGGCCTCTCCGTGTCGTTTTGCGAAACTAACAAATATCTGCAACAATAGCACAGTCCAGTAAAGGCAATCCATTCTGATTGCTCGCACTGCAATACGTTTAGAAACCCGTTAACTTGTTAGCCTCAGCGCATGAAAATCAAACCTTTCGCCTTTACTTTAGCTTTAAGCCTAGCTCTGTTACCCGCCTCACCACAGGCCCTTGAGAATACCAAAATTGAACTGCCCGACATGGGCGATTCTTCCGGCACACTGATTTCACCTGCTGAAGAAAAAGAGTTTGGCGAAGCTTTTTTCCGCAGCCTGCACTCGCAAATCTCGATCAATCAAGATGCTGAAATTCAGGAATACATTCAAACGATTGGTGAAAAACTGGTCGCCAATAGCGACTTGCCGGGCAACCCGTTCCATTTTTTTGTGGTAATGGAGAATGACATTAACGCATTTGCAGGCCCCGGCGGCTATATCGGCGTAAATTCAGGATTAATTTTAATTACCGAAGCCGAAAGTGAACTCGCGTCGGTCATGGGACACGAAATTGCCCACGTTACCCAGCGCCACTTATACCGCGCTTATGAGGCATCAAGTCGCTTATCAATCCCTACTGTCGCAGCAACCCTGGCTGCCATTTTACTGGGCACCCAGTCGCCGGCACTGGGGCAGGCCGCCATCATAGCCATTCAGGCTGGAAGCGTACAGTTTCAGATTGATTTTACCCGTGAAAATGAGGCCGAGGCTGACCGTGTCGGCATGCAAACTTTAGCGGCGTCCCAATATGACCCGCGCAGCATGCCCACTTTTTTCGAGCGCCTACAGCAATCCAGCCGCTATTCCGGACAAAATGTTCCCGAGTTTTTAAGAACTCACCCGGTAACCGCCTCGCGTATTTCCGACACCCGGGGACGTGCAGAAAGTTATCCGTACAAACAATACCCTGACTCACTCGGCTATCAGCTGACCAAAGCAAAAATTCGGGTGCTAACCAGCAGAGATAATGCCGACACACTTAAATATTTTCAGCTCCGGAAAACTCAAGGCACTACCGAACAACGCACCGTTGCCCGTTACGGACTGGGCATTTGGGAACTTAAGGCTCAAAAATTTAATGAGGCGGAAACCATATTCCAGCAATTGAACAAAGAATACCCAAATCAGCCGCAATATCTAACTGCCCTTGCCCGTACGGCATTAGATTCAAAAAATTACAGCACTGCGCTAGCCCGATATAAAAAGCTGACCGAGCAATTTCCGTATAACGAGGCCATTAAACTTGAATATATAACGTCTCTACTCAAAGCGGGCAACCCCACACTGGCTCAAAAATATTTATTTCTGTTAAAACCTAAAACCCAGCAACTACCGGTGTATTCTGAACAGCTGGCGCAAGTTTATAGCGATTTGAATCAACCCGCCGAATCTCATCGATATCTTGCGGAATATTATTACGCAACCGGCCAAACCAAAGATGCGATACTGCAAATTAAACTGGCCCAAAAATCAAAAGGTCTTAATTTTCAGCTCTCTTCCATCCTGAATGAACGGCTAAGCTTCTTCGTCAGTCAGGAAGAAGAAGCCCGACGCAACAAGTAAAACCTGAATCCTGCCTGAACCAATAGGCACTGCCTGCCTGATACAATATTTTTCAGAACCCCATGAACATTAATAAAATACTGAAATTATTACAATTTTATGACAGGATTTTATTTTTTCTAAAAAACACCCGTTTTAAATAGACAACAGGAGTCCATTTGAATAAAATTCCCGCTCGCTTAACGGATTGAGCATGGTTTAATAGCCGATTGAGAGGAGGAATTTAGTCTTTTAGACTAAGCTGATAATAATAATAAAATTAAGAGATACTGATTGGGTCGGGTTGTAATTAATCAC
>CANNNN010000197.1 GCA_947506075.1 Methylococcaceae bacterium | reverse complement strand
TATCTGCAAATAACGATCAAGCGAATTATCATCTTTTTGATACCACTGCTTAAGCCAAATTAGAAATCTATGACCGAAAAACCAGCCAACGGTATTCCCAATAAATGCCCCTAAACTTTCGGCAACAATGTCATTAATAGAAACTGTACGTGGAGGAAAATAAATCTGGGTAAATTCGATGACTAAAGCCAATAAAACACAAGTAAACAAGATACTGATAAAGCAGAAAAATTTCGCGGAAAATCTAGCATTAACTGTTAATAATGCAAACCACAAAAAAGCCAGAGGTATCATCAAAAGAATATTAGCAACCCAGTCCGCCAGTGAGCCAATGCCTAGATTCAAATACTGAATATGTCTAAAACGCTCGATAGCTTCATCCATTGGCATCGGCTTGAAATCCAATGGCACCAAACTACCATATACAACAAATGTCAAATAGAGTAATACTGCATAAAGAAGATGATTTTTCATATATTTCTTGTTTGTACTGAAAACTTGTTACTGAGATACCTAGCTTCTAAACTTAAATAATTTTAGGAAAAATAGTTTATCATCATTAATACAATAGGACTTACGCATTGACAAATAAAAACAAGGAATATAGGTATAAAAAATAAACTTGTTTTTTGTAACTAATTGTTTTAAATGGCGCATATAAAACACTGTTTTTATCTAAAATAGTGTTTTATGGTATTTATAAAATTTATGATTTTTTCGATCATTAGAAATCAATGAGTTACTGCAGTGAGTAAGTCCTATTCAATTGAATCAACAACAATTAAAAGACTTCATTTTAGCACCCACATTCATTAACCTATTTTTTGACTTTAACCTATCCAGACTTATAATGATCAAATTGATTTTTTAATCCGATTATTACGTTAGAAAAATACAGACACCTTCCCAACAAAAACTTAGTAAAATCCTATTTACCGCTTAATTTAACATTTCAACTTAGTTGAAGCCACCAAATAGACATTTACAAACCATGCCAACCTTACTGCATCACCTACTGTTCAAATCATCCCAACCCGATGCAAGCTCTCCAGCCATCGCCCATAAAAAAGCCACCTGGAGCTATCAACAGCTAAAGCAACTGGTCGAGCATCAAGCACGCTCTCTGCAAGGCTTACATTTAAAAGCGCAACAGCGTGTCGCCGTTTACCTGCCCAAACAGATAGAAACCGTCACCAGCTTCCTGTCCATCTCCAAAGCAGGCGGGGTTTTTGTGCCGGTCAATCCGGTGTTAAAAGCCGCCCAGGTCACTTACATTTTAAATGATTGCAACGTACAAATTTTAATCACGTCCAAAAGCCGCTTAGCTAGCCTGGCTCCGGTTCTGGAAAACTGCCCTGACCTGCATACGATTATCCTGATTGAAAATGAAGCTCCACAACTCGACCAGGCCTTGTCACAACATGTCATAGGTTGGCAGGCTTTTCTTGAATCGTCCGTTCAACATACACAAGCGCCGTCGATAATAGATACCGACATGGCTGCCATCCTTTATACCTCGGGCAGCACCGGCAAACCGAAAGGCGTGATTTTATCCCATAGAAATATTGTTGCCGGCGCAAAAAGTGTCAGCGAATATTTATCTATTACTTCTACAGACCGTTTACTGGCGGTGCTTCCATTCAGTTTTGATTACGGTTTAAACCAGCTAACCGCCTCGTTGCTTAAAGGCGGCTGTTGCGTGTTGCTGGATTACCTGTTGCCGCGCGATGTGATTAATGCGCTGGAAGCCCAAAAAATAACCGGCCTCGCCGCAGTTCCACCGCTTTGGGCGCAACTCGCCAACCTGGAATGGCCGGCAAGTATTAACGAGCATCTGCGTTACATGACCAATTCCGGCGGAAAAATGCCCAAATCGGTGCTCGCTTCTCTGCGCCAAAAAGTGCCGGACAGCCGGTTTTTTCTGATGTACGGTTTGACCGAAGCGTTTCGCTCGACCTATTTGCCGCCCGAACAAATCGATCAACGCCCGGACTCGATAGGCAAAGCAATACCGAATGCTGAAATTATGGTCGTCCGTGAAGATGGAACGCCCTGCGCTCCGCATGAACCGGGCGAACTGGTACACCGTGGTTCGCTGGTATCGCTGGGCTACTGGAATGACCCGGTCAAAACCGCTGAACGCTTTAAACCGGTACCTGGCCAGCTAAATGAACTGCCGTTTACCGAAATCGCGGTCTGGTCAGGAGATACCGTCACCCAGGATGAAGAAGGTTATCTTTATTTTGTCGGGCGGAAGGACGACATGATTAAAACTTCGGGCTATCGCGTCAGCCCTACCGAAATTGAAGAAGTCATTTATGCATCAGGTCTGGCCAAAGAAGTCGCCGCGCTGGGTATCGAACATGACAGCTTAGGCCAGGCGGTGGTCGTTGTCGTCAGCGTCGAGGATGCCGAAAGCTTTGATGAGCTGGCTATTATCAACGCCTGCAAAATTCAATTACCCAATTTTATGATCCCGGCAAAAGTAATTGTGCTGCCGACGTTGCCGAAAAATCCGAACGGTAAAATTGACCGTAAAGCGCTAACCAAACAATTTTCGAGCATTTTTCAGGAAACATTATGACCCCAACCACGCCTCAACACGCATCGATGATCCAGTTTCCAACTCTGGAAAATCAACTGGTCATTGGCGGCATCCCCATATCCCGCCTGGCGCAACGGGTTGGTTCAACGCCGTTTTACGCCTATGACCGCTCGCTGATGACGGAACGCGTCGCCGAGTTACGTCAGCACATGCCACCGGAGTTGAAAATTCACTATGCGATGAAGGCCAACCCGATGCCTGCGGTGGTTCAGCACATGGCCAGTCTGGTCGATGGCTTTGACCTGGCTTCGGCCGGAGAAATGCAAGTGGCGTTGGATACCACGATGCCGGCAGCGCAAATCAGCATGGCCGGTCCCGGCAAGCGGCCTGCAGAATTATTGCAAGCGGTTGCTGCGGGCATTACGCTGCATGTCGAATCCTTCCATGAACTGAAAACCATAGCCCGATTATCAGAACAAACCGGCATTCAGGCGCGCGTTGCGATCCGAATCAATCCGGCGTTTGAACTCAAGTCCTCGGGCATGAAAATGGGCGGTGGTCCAAAACAGTTCGGCATAGACGAAGAATTAGTACCTGAAGCCTTAAAACTGATAAAAACGCTGAATCTTGATTTTCAGGGCTTTCATATCTACAGCGGCTCACAAAATCTTAAAGCCGAGGCTATTATCGATGCCCAGCAAAAGAGCATCGCCTTAGCAATCAGTCTTTCAGACTCTTGTCCCTGCCCGATTAAAAAACTGAATATCGGCGGCGGCTACGGCATCCCTTATTTCCCCGGCGAAAGTCCGCTAGATACTCAAGCTATCGGTGAAGCACTCGCTAAGCCTATGGCCGAGTTTAAGTTGACTAACCCGAAAGCCGAACTGATTATCGAACTGGGGCGTTTTTTGGTCGGCGAGGCGGGAATTTATGTCTGCGAAATTATTGATAAAAAAATATCGCGCGGGCAAACCTATCTGATCGTCAATGGCGGCTTGCATCACCATTTAGCCGCATCCGGCAATTTCGGCCAGGTTATACGGAAAAACTATCCGGTTGCGATAGGCACTAAAATGCACGGTAAGGATGTTGAGACAGTCAGCATCGTAGGCCCGCTATGTACGCCACTGGACATCCTGGCCGACAGAATGCAATTGCCGACCGCTGAAATCGGCGACCTAGTGATTGTTTATCAATCCGGGGCTTATGGCTATACCGCCAGTCCCAGTAAATTTCTCAGTCAACCGGATGCAGTGGAAGTGCTGGTTTAGGCACCCACAGTTATAATGCTGACCAAGGTTTGTAATCCATATGCATCAAGCTAAGCCCTCTCCAGCGGGCAAGAATATCTACACAATTTTTCAGGATTATAAAAACAATTGGTTGCGAGATAACAAGGCTCCCTCTCCTGTTGGAGAGGGCTGGGGTGAGGAGAATAAAATCAAGTATTTACATTTCCCCTCATCCTAACCTTCTCCCGCTGGAGAAGGGACTGCCCATCCTTAACTTAAGGGCAGTGGCGCTGCTCATAAGAACTAAATAAACATTTTTTCTTTAGCTTGATGCGTAGGGGTTTGCAACCCCGATCAAAACGCTTGATGATTTCAAAATGCACATAAAACGAGAGTAATGGGGTTGTAAATCCCGTTACGCATTGATTCTAATCGTACAAGTCGAAATTTTTTACCCAGGTTGCCGTCCAGTCAGCGACTTGGTCACGCCAAACCGCCGAAGAAAAAGTATGATCGGCTTCGGCAAAATCGTGCCGGATAAGGCGATTCTCGTTCAACAACGCTTGCCATTCGGGATCGCCTTTAACCGTTTCTTTAAATTCACCGGCTGTTAAGTCCCGGCCGCTCAGAATCAATAATACCGGCCCAGAAAATTGCCTTAGGCATTCCCGCATGCGTAGCGGCAACGCCATAGTCTCATCGACTCTGGTTATTGTAGTGGCTGTGTGCTGTGTACTGGCTTGACCTGCCGCCTGCTTCAGCAGGCTTAATAACGAAACCACCGAAGCACTGAAATCGAATTTAAACGAAAAAACCTTGCGCCATAAATCTTTGCTAAGCAAGCGCTGCAGATAATAATGTTTAAGATAAGTCTTAGCCGCGCCCTGCTCGGTAAATACCCAAGGATTTAACAGTACCAGGCCTTTAACCCGACTGTCCTGATAACCATAAAACAGGGCCGCCGAAGCCCCGTCACATAAGCCCCACAGCACCACCTGGTTTAAGTTTGGGCAAGAGGCAAGGAAACAATCAATAGCCGCTCGTATATCGTCATCTAACTGCTGAAAACTGCGTAACTGACCGTTAGAGTCGCCCATGCCACGAACATCGAAACGCATCGCAGGAATGCCTTGAGACGCCAGTTGCCGGGCCAGCAAAATAAACTGGCGATGGCTGCCGGCACGATACTGCGGACCGCCGACGATTACTAACACACCGATATTTGCCGCAGCATTGCCCTTATGGATAATTCCGATCAGTTGCTGCTCGTGACATTCAAAAACAACCGGCGTTTCTTGTGTATTTTCTTTATGTTGCATGACTTAAGAATTGGCGTTTCCGGTAAAATATATTATGTACTATTCCTCCCCTGGGGAGATGCCTTTGCCTTGTTTTGATTCCCCTCACCCAACCCTCTCCCGCTGGAGAGGGCTTTAAGTCAGCTGTATCAAAATGAATACTTA
>CANNNN010000196.1 GCA_947506075.1 Methylococcaceae bacterium | reverse complement strand
CGCTATATCAATTACCGAACAGAAGAAAACGCTAACCGAGCTGAGAGCCCAGGTAGGCCAATTAAATGCCCAACACCAGTCAGAATCTGACTTAGCGCAATCTTTAAACGCCCAGATTGAGCAAAAAACATCCGTCCTTGCAACGGTATCCACTTGGCTAACAGAGCATGTCGCAGATCAACCGTTGTTGACCAACTTTCCCGAAACAGGAAGCTTAAAAAAAATCCGTGCCGAACTGGTCGAATTAAAAGCACAACAAAAAGCCTACGCCAAGTGGTCAAAAAACACGAATGCATCACTTAAAAACAACCAGTCTGCAATTGCCCAGGAAAACAAACGGATTGCCGAATTAAAGCAAAAGCTGCCGCTGACTGAAAAGGCGTTAACGGAGTTGGCTCAAGGTAAAAGCTTGGTTGAACTTGAAGGATTTTTGCAAGATCAACGACAGCGAGTTCAGGATTTCCAAGAACTCTATAACCTGGCCAAAGCAAACCAAAAGCTGAGCGCTAGCCCTTTTAGTTTTTTCGGCCTCTTTGGCCGTAAAGAGCCGATCAATCATGATAGTAAAGTGCTGGAAGCCGAACTTGCAGCGTTAAAACAGGAAATCAGCCGCGAAGAAAATATTAAACACACGCTGGAAACAGCTGTTTTTCGTGAATCCTTGTTGAAAAAAATGGCCTCAGAGCGGCAGCATCTGATCGATGGCGAACCTTGCTTTTTATGTGGCGCCTCAGAACATCCTTATGTAGAACACCCGCCGAAGGAAGCTAATTCTCAACAGGCTTTGTCGGATCAGAAAGGGAAAATAAAGGTATTAATGAGCACTGCCGGCAAGCTGGAACAGCAGCTCAAAATAACAAACATACAGGCAGAAAAAAATCAGGCTACGCTGACCACGCAGGCCAAGACCAACTCCCAATGGCAAACCTTATGCAACAAGTTGAACACGGCGAGCACAGAGCTTAATATCAATAAGTTAAGTTTGATGAAGCAGCTGCTCAATAACGAAATAAACGAATTGAATACCGTTACCCGTGTGATTGCCGACTATAAAAGCAAACAGACGAGCATTGAACAAGTGTCAGCCTTGATCGAAAAGAGTGTTGTTACGGTACAGCGCTTGCAGCTAAATACCAAACAATTGGAGACCGAGCGCGGGGATCGCGCCAAAGCAGAGATCGATAACGAAGCCGCATTAGCTACCTGTCGGCAGCAAGAACAACATCTATCCGAAAAGGTTCTGACACAATTGACCTTGCTGGGCGAAAAAATGCCCGCCAAAGGCAAGGAAGATGCGTTATTCGACCGGCTGAATGCGCGTAGGCAGGATTATCAAGGCTATGCTTTCCGCCAAAAAAGCTTAACCGAAGAACTGGAAGCCTTGTCCGCAAAAAAAGCTCTCTGCCAGGCAGAAATTACTGTATGCACTGAAAAACTTCAGCGTTACAACCAGCAATTACAAGGTGAAGAAATCATCGGTTTGCATTTGGCCTTGATTGAAAAACAACAGCTGCTGGCCGACCAGAAACAACTCATCGTCCAACAGGAAGCCGAATTCAGCATGTTACAGCAGGTGTTACAGGACAAACTGCAAGGAACGCAATTCACCAGTCTGCATCAACTATCTGAAATAATGGAAATGCTGCAGCATCAGCCGGAACTGGAGCGGCAGCTGGCTGAGCTAGAACAGGAGATTGATGCCAAAACCGTACTTCTGGAAGTAAGCCGGCTTGACCTGGAAACTGAGCAGGCTCAGCTGTCAACTGAGTCGAGTCCTGAGCAACTGGAGATACAGCTGAAGAGTGTGACCGAGAAACTGACGATAGCCAATCTGGAGGCGCAACGTCTGGAACAGCTACTGAAAGAGCAAAACCAGTTACAACTAAAGTTCGAGTCAACCCATGCTCAATTACTGGATCAGGAGGAGATTGCCCGCTTGTGTAGCGTCGAAGCCGCACAAATAGCTGAAGAAAGCGGCATAGATTTTCGCCGTAGGGTTCAAAAACGGGTAGCCGAACGATTATTATCCCAGACCAATGCCGTGCTGGAAAAAATCAGCGGTCGTTATTATCTGCGCAGTGTGCCCAGTGAACAGGGCCTGGCGCTGGCAATCGAAGATACTTTTCAGGCCAATGCGCACAGACTACCGAAGACCTTATCCGGGGGCGAGAGTTTTGTGGTGAGTCTGGCGTTAGCATTAGGACTTTCCGAATTGGCCAATAACGGTAAATCCGTAGATTCGTTATTTCTCGATGAAGGCTTTGGCAACCTGGACGCAGAAACACTGTACACGGTCATTAGCACTCTGGAAGGCCTGCATACCCACGGCAAAACTGTTGGCGTTATATCTCATATCGAAAGCGTTCAGAAACGCTTTAAAGCCCAACTGCAGCTAGTCAAAAAACCTAACGGCATGGGCATGTTGAAGCAGGCGTCATAAGCGTTGATGGCGCGCCATCAACGGGTGGTTCATGGCAAATAAACACTCCATTTCATGCCACCCAGTGTGTCGCTCTTTTTGCCTGCCAGCAAGCCACCCATCAGTCCGACCAATTCATGAACGACGGCCATGCCGATACCGTGCCCATGGACATTTTCGTCGGCTCTGACGCCTCTTTTTAATATTTCAGCCAATTTTTCTACTGGAATGCCTGGGCCGTCATCGTCAACAGTCAACAACACGGAAAAATCCCGCCTGCCTTTATGTTCATTCAGGCTAACACAGACTTTCACAGACTGCTGACACCACTTGCAGGCGTTATCCATCAGATTACCGGCTATTTCATATATGTCGCCTTCTTCATAATAAATCAGGCTTGGTTCAGGCACCGTTATATCGAACGTTATGTTTTTATCGCTATAAACTTTATTTAACGATGCGCCAATTTTCTTGATAACCACCGCTAAATCGATGGTACCTGTGGTTTTATGCTTGCCCTTTGCGGCCGCCCGCTGCAATTGATACTCTACGATTTCATCCATACGGAAAATCTGTTCTTTTACTGACTCCCTGTTAACGCTGAACGATTCGGCGCAGCCGCGCAATATCGACAGCGGTGTTTTCAGGCTGTGCGCCAGATCCGCCAGTGCATTGCGATAACGCTCGAGATGCGCCCGCTCACTGTGGATGAACGCATTAAGATTACCGGCCAGGCCTTCAAGCTCTGTTGCATAGTCCCCGTCCAGGTGAGTTTTCCGCCCCTGCTCTATCGCCTCTAGATCTTTGACGATAACCCGCAATGGCTTTAAGCCCCAGCGCAACAAGGCCAACTGAATAAACATCAAAACCAGGCCCAGCGCTAACAACCAGCCCCTTAAGGTTTCTCTAAACCGTGATACCTGATTACTGACAAACTGGGCATCTTCAGTCACGGTAAAAATATATTCGCGTTCCACGCCTGCCATATTTTTCCAGATGACCGCGTAATGCAGTGTGTATCGACCGTGCTCGGTCAATAAAAACTTCATAGTTCCGGGGCTTAACTCTACCGGCGGCTTTATATCAAGACCGATGGCCGATGGTGAACGCCAGACCAGATTATTTTTTGCCAGGTGTATAAAGCCATAAAGACCGGAACCCGGGGTTGCAAACTGAGGCTCAGGCAAACTGGGCGGCATGTTTAAGTCACCGGAGTTTTTAAGTTCGGCGGCCGATAACAACGAGTAGACTTGCACTTGCAACTTTTCCTTTAAACCCTGCTCGGCGCTTTCGCGAAAACCCTGCTCAAGCACCACCGATACCAGTGCAAAAAATGCGGCCAGCACTAGACCCGCAGAAAGCAGTAGTCGAAAGCTTAAGGATTTGATTTTCATTCAATAATTGGGGGATTTACAAAAGAATTATCCACGAAAGACGAGTTTAGTGAAAATAGTCAAAAAACAACAAGGTTTTAATCGTTATCCAAAAGATGAAGGACTACATATTTCTTTCGTGCTTTTCGTGGACTAATGGCTATTCGCTGCATAAGGATATAAACGGTCATGATTTTAATCAATCGCGCTGGGCAGGAATCAGATAACCTCGACCACGCAAGGTTTCAATCGGTTTTCGGGTGCCGTCGGGGTCAAGCTTTTTTCTCAAGCGACCGATAAAAACCTCAAGTACATTACTGTCACGCTCAAAGTCTTCGTCATAAATATGCGCGGTTAAAACAGATTTTGAAACCACTTCGCCTTTCCTAAACATCAAATACTCCAGCACCTTGTATTCGTAAGCCGTTAATTCCAGCTTGACGCCGGATACGGTGACTTCCTGAGCCACGGTATCCAGTTCAATATTGTCATGAGTCAATACCGGATGAGCGACTCCTGCTGAGCGCCTGATCAACGCATTCACCCTAGCCAACAACTCTTCATAATGAAACGGCTTAACCAGGTAATCATCGGCTCCGGCTTCCAGTCCTTCCACTTTTTCCTGCCAACGGCTACGCGCAGTTAGAATCAGGATCGGCACTATCACCTTGTCTTTGCGCAGACGTTTAATCAGCTCGATGCCGGAAAAATCAGGCAAGCCAATATCAATGACTGCGGCATCTATAGGATATTCCTTGCCCATGTAATAGCCATCGCTACCGGTATTGGCGGTATCAACGGCAAAGCCTTTATCAGCAAAGAACTGCTGAATCTGTTCGCAAAGTTTTACTTCATCTTCAACAATTAAGATACGCATGTTTTTTATCGGTTGAGTTTAACTGACTAATTGACCGGTTTCGGCATCAATCTTGTAATACCTGATATGGCCATCGGGCGTCAGCACTTTAATGATATAGACTGTTTTACCGTCTATGATTTCTGTTTGCGCGCCCAAGACCTTGTTGTACGTGCCTTCGATGATTTGCTTGGTTGCCTCATCCAGAGTGACGCTAGCCAATAGGCTGTAATCAGCAAAACAGCACTTGGAGAACAGCAAGACAACAACCAGGGCTTTAAGCAAATTTTTCATTAGCAAACCACTTTAGAGGAGAACGCGGGTGACATGGGTTGGATGGATAAACACTGATATGAACAACAGAGCTTGGTATTTTAATCTACTCTCTCCAACCCTCTCCAATAGCAGAGGGGCTAATGTTAGCCAGGGGAGTAGGTAAGAAAATCGGTATAATCCGCCTAACTCTGTAGCTCTATAGTAGCTAGTACAACAAACCGGAAGTTCGTGATCAAATTCAGGCAACCATAACTTTGCCTTGATAAGTCCACTTAAACGGCTTAGCCATCGTGTTGTTAAAATAATCAATGAACGCCATGATT
>CANNNN010000195.1 GCA_947506075.1 Methylococcaceae bacterium | reverse complement strand
TTTACTACCCGGCAAAATATCCAGTTTAACTGGCCGCAACTGGAAAAAATTCCCGATATACTCGAAGAATTAGCCACAGTTCAAATGCATGCGATACAAACCAGTGGCAATTGCCTTAGAAACACTTCATCGGATCATCTGGCTGGCGTTTGCATCGATGAAATTGAAGATCCACGGCCTTATTGCGAGATTATCCGGCAATGGACAACCCTGCATCCCGAATTCGCCTACTTGCCGCGCAAATTCAAGATTGCGGTCAGCGGTGCAAAACTCGATCGCGCAGCAACCCAATTTCATGACATCGGCCTGCATCTGGTTACCAATGATCAAGGAGACATCGGCTTTAAAGTGCTGGTCGGTGGCGGCTTGGGCCGCACCCCGATTATAGGTCAAGTGATCAAACCCTATCTGGAAAAGAAACATCTATTGTCTTATCTGGAAGCCATATTGCGGATTTATAATTTGTTTGGCCGCCGCGATAATAAATACAAAGCGCGCATTAAAATCCTGGTTAAGGAATCCGGCCTGGAGAAATTCTCCGAATTAGTCGAAAGTGAATGGCTACAGATCCGCGATAATCTGGAGCTGGGCGCCGATCGTATAGACGCCATCAAAACCCAATTTGCACCGCCTGACTACGAAATTTTTGCCGGACAAGACACCAGCTTTGCAAAGCAGCAACTCGAAAATAAGGTGTTCGCTACCTGGGTTAAATACAATACTGCCGAGCATAAAATACCCGGATACTGCGCCGCATATATCTCATTAAAAGCGCCGGATTCACCTCCGGGCGATATGACAGATACGCAGCTTGACGCAGTTGCCGATTTAGTCGACCAATACAGCTTTGGTGAGATCAGAAGCACCCACAGACAGAACCTGATTCTTGCCGACGTAAAGCAGGGTGATCTATACGCGCTGTGGCAGCAGTTGGACGCATTGAAATTGGCCACAGCTAATATCGGCACAGCAACCGATATGATTTGCTGCCCCGGTCTCGACTTTTGCTCGCTCGCCAATGCAGGGTCTATAGGCATCGCTAAGGAAATCAATGAAGCGCTTGATGATCTGGACTATCTCCACGACATCGGCGAAGTAAAAATCAACATGTCCGGCTGCATGAACGGCTGTGCACACCAAAGCGTAGGGCATATTGGCATACTGGGCGTCGATAAAAAAGGGGCTGAATGGTATCAATTAACCCTGGGCGGCTCTTCGGAAAATGAGGCGGCTATCGGCGAACGCCTGGGACCGGCGGTCGCCAAAGACCAGGTCACTAAGGCAATTACCACGATACTGGATGTTTACATCAAGCAGCGCCTAGATGAGGAGTCCTTCTTGGACATGGTAAAACGCGTTGGTATCAACCCATTTAAAGAGCAGGTCTATGCAAATAATTAAGGACAGACAGATTGTTGATGACAGCTGGAGTTATGTTGCTGATGATGCCCAATTAAGGGCCGGCAACATCAGTGTTTCCTTGGCTCGCTGGAACAAAGACAAGCAACAGTTGCTTAAATCACATGAAAAAGTTGGCGTTAGAATCGGTCCTGCTGACTCGGTTGCAGACCTCGCCGCAGATTTAACCGGCATCCAATTAATCGAACTGGATTTCCCCGTCTTTGCCGATGGTCGGATATTTTCTCATGCCTGGTTACTCAGAGGTCGCTATAACTATCAAGGCGAAATCCGAGCGACAGGTCATTTTATGCCTGATCAGGTGTTTTATTTATCTCGGGTCGGCGTTAATGCGTTCAGCCTTGAAAAAACCGAAGACCTGCCTGCAGCCTTGTCTGCGCTGAATGACTTTACTGTCACGTATCAAAAATCAATTCATTAAGAACAGAAAACATCACCACGAAGAACACCAAGGCATACTCCTTGGTGTTCTTCGTGGTGAATTAGTGTCTTGTTTGCTACATTTTCGCGATTGGCCACTAGTCCTGAACTTTATTCCGTGTAAATTATATTCAGCAACGTTCAGATTTTCTCCTGGTGAGTACTCGCATCGCATAAAAAAACCCGGATTCCAGCAAACGCTAAAATCCGGGTTTTGATTACTGCTAAAGGTTGGTATTTATTTCTTTATGATACTAACGCCTTTTAGCAAGGTCAGAGCCTGATACAAGGGATAATCCTTTTCCAGAGCATCCTTTTCTTTCTCCTGCAGTTCTTCAGGACTCTCTTTTGCTTTACCATTTTGCAAATGATGCGACAAATCGGCTTCCTTGACTGGTTTGAACTCGGATTTTTCCAAGGACTCCAGCTTGACGCGGGCTAAGGCAATGTCGGGCTCAATGCCCTCGGCCTGTATGGAGCGGCCGGAAGGCGTGTAGTACCTGGCAGTCGTCAACTTAACGGCAGCGCCATTGCTAGTTGGCAATATCGTCTGTACCGAGCCTTTTCCGAACGACTTCTCGCCCATGATTACAGCCCGTTTTTGATCTTGCAAGGCTCCGGCTACAATCTCCGAGGCTGACGCAGAACCGGCATTTATCAATACGACTATCGGCGCACCGTCGATCAGATCATCAGGTGCGGCATTAAAGCGCATCTCCGAATTTTCAATACGGCCTTCGGTATAAACGATCAGTCCGCTCTTGATAAATGCGTCACTGACTTCGACAGCCGCATTCAACACGCCGCCCGGATTATTCCTTAGATCCAGCACCAAACCTTTAAGATTGCCTGCGTTTTCCTTTTTCAGCGAGGCTAATGCCTCTTTAAGACCTTCTCCGGTTCCGGATTGAAAGCTGCTGATACGGACATAGCCATAACCTTTTTCCAGCATCCGGCTTTTTACGCTTTTTACCTTGATGATGTCTCGGGTTATAGTCATTTTTAATGGAGCTTCCATGCCTTCACGAACCACAGTCAGCAAAATCTTGCTGCCCGGTTCGCCACGCATATGCTTAACCGCATCGGCCAGGGTCATCCCTTTTACCGGCTGATCATCAAGTCTGACAATTAAATCTCCGGTTTTAATGCCGGCTCTCTGAGCGGGAGTGTCATCGATTGGAGAAACCACTTTTACAAAGCCGTTTTCCATCGTCACTTCGATGCCCAGGCCGCCGAATTGCCCGGTTGTACCTTCTTTTAATTCCTGATATTCATCGGCAGCCAAGTAAGCGGAATGGGGGTCAAGTCCACTCAGCATGCCGCGAACAGCATCTTCCAGTAATTTTTTGTCCGAAACGGGTTCTACATAATCCCTTTTAATTCGGCCAAAAATCTCTGTGAAGGTGCGTAAGTCCTCATAGGGCAGGGTTTCTGTATCGGTTACAGCGGCGGGATTATTCTTCTCGGCAACGACACTGCCGCAGATGCCCATAAAAACACCCAACATAATCCCTAAGGACAAAATAAATATATTTTTCTTTTTTAACATGAACCTTAAAACTCCAATCGCTCGATTTCCTAAAATAGAGTCACACCGTTAACTCGCCTGAACCCGATTACTTTCGGCACCACTCAAGCGGATCAACTGGTTTACCATTGTTGCGTATTCCAAAATACAACCCGGAATGACTACGACCACCACTTTGTCCAACGGACGCAATGACTTCGCCAACCTCCACCCACTCACCAACCTGCCGATATAAACTCTGATTGAAAGCATAAAGAGTCATGTAACCCTTACCATGATCAATAATAATCAATAAGCCATATCCGCGCAGCCAATCTGAATACACCACTTTACCGCTGGTAATCGCACGTATCTCAGTACCTTCACTGGCATCAATTAACACACCATCCCAAATACTCTCAGTGCTTTCGGTACGCGCACTGCCGAACTTATTGCTCAATCGCCCTTTGACTGGCCAGGGAAGTCTACCCTTCAATGCAGAAAATCCGCCCCTAATTTCCTCCTTTGTAAAAGGGGGGCTAGAGACGATTTCAGAAAAATCATCCCCGGAACCCGGCAAATCTTTAGGTGGTTCGGATGAAATCTCAGTTGCCGGGTGCGTTTTTTTTGCTTGTTCAACCTCAAAAGTAAGATCGTTGGTTGATCTTTGCAAGGAAGATACCAGATTTTTCAGTTTATTTTCGCTTTCTTTCAAATAAATTATTTGTTGCTCATTTGACGAGAAGTCGGTTTTTAATTGTGACAGCAGTTCTGTTCTTCGTTTTCTAACACCCTCTGCGGCTATCTGCTCGGCTTGTTTTTGCTCAAGACTCTTCTCTAAAATCTTGGTTTCCAGCTCTTGTTGCTTGCCCAGTTGATCCAGGCGTTGCATGGTTTCTGAAATGCTTGCCAGCTTTACTAACCTAGCCTTATTAAGATAATCGTAATACACCAGCATTCGACTTGAGACTGTGGGGTCTTGCTGATTAAGCAGCAGTTTCAACTTTTCCTTTTGTCCCATCGCGTAAGCAGCTTTCATTTGACCGGCTAATTCTTTATTTTGCTTAGTGATTTCTGTGCTGGATTTTAGTGTTTCCTGTTGAATTTTAAGGATATTCTCGCGTTTTAGTTCAACCTGGGTCTGCAGAGCCTTTAATAAAGCAGCCGACCGTCCATAAAGCGTCTCAACTTCACTTAATTGTGCATTTAAAGTGTTTTTTTGTAGTTGGATACGCTGTTTGTTTTGACTGGCTGCTTTAATACCCGATTGAACTTCAATGAGCTGTTCATTGGTTTTAGAAACTTCCGCATTCACCTGAACGGCGATAACGCTCAGTAAAAAAAAACACATCAGTTTCTTGTTCATCCACCGATTAATCACACTTAATAAGTGATCGGCCCGTCATTTCAGAGGGTTGCGGAACGCCTAACATGGCCAGCATAGTTGGTGCCAGGTCCGACAAGCTGCCACCTGCGTCTAATGGCTGGCTGCCACCGACATAAACCAATGGCACGGGATTTGTAGTATGCGCAGTGTGCGGTTGTCCGGTGACTTTATCACGCATTTGTTCAATATTGCCATGATCGGCAGTTATCAGCATCTGCCCTTGGACTGATTTTAGCGCGTCAACAATACGCTGCAAGCAGGCATCGACCGCTTGCACAGCTAAAACTGCTGCATCAATAATGCCGGTATGACCGACCATATCGCAATTTGCATAGTTACAGATAATGACATCGTACTGGCCGCCGGTAATTGCGGCGACCAGCTTATCCGTAACTTCGGCCGCATTCATTTCCGGTTGCAAATCATAGGTTCTGACATTGGGCGAGGGTACCAATATGCGGTCTTCTCCAGGAAAAGCAGCATCTATGCCGCCATTAAAAAAGAAGGTAACGTGGGCAAATTTTTCCGTTTCTGCCAGCCGCAATTGGGT
>CANNNN010000194.1 GCA_947506075.1 Methylococcaceae bacterium | reverse complement strand
GTTATGGGTTCAGTGGTGGGGACTGTTTGTTCAGGGGTTTTATTGCTGGTTTCTTGTGAGCTGATTACTAGCGATTGTTTAGGCTTCAGGATCAAATCGTTCGCATAGTTAACGAAGGTCTGATAACTAAACGCTATGTTCTTTTGGCTGTGTAGCGTTCTGTAAATTTGTTTGAGAGCCCAGCCATCTTTCATCGCTTCCTTGATGTCTTCTCTTAACGCCAGAAATACCACCCGGTTTTTTACGCCGGTTCCCTGCTGTTTTCGCTTAGTTTCTTCCTGGGCAATCAGGTCTGTCAGTTTTTTTGACATGGATATTTTCTTGATGGGTAATTAGATTTTAGCTTGATTTTTCCTTGATTATTCCTTTATATATCCATGATATAGCGATTTTTTCTTTATTTCTGGCGTTAAAATGCAGTCTAATAGAAAGTAAAGGAATAATCAATATATCGTAAAGAAAAAATAAATGGTATTATTCATTTATACCGACTTTAGTCGGGGCAGGATATGTGAAGTGCTAGCACCTGCGCAGCAGGTACCAGCATTTCACTCCCACTTATTCGCGCTACGCACTCAACGGGATCCTGCTCTGCGAGGCCAAGCGGCTACCGCCGCTATTTTCTTAACTGAGGCTGACATGGCAGAAAAGAAACCAACCAGAAAGGGGAGTACACCGATTGTTGTTCGGGTGACGCCTGATGAAAAAGCACAAATAGAATCCCTGGCAAGGCAAACCGGACGTAGCACGTCAGCGTATTTGAGACAGCTCGGTCAGGGCTATGCACCTAAAAGTATTGTCGATAATGGCAAGGTCATGGAGCTTGCGCGTATCAACGGCGACCTGGGGCGGTTGGGCGGGCTATTAAAACTCTGGCTTACCAATGATGCCAGGACCGCTCAGTTTGGCGAAAGCACTCTGCGAGCAGTGCTTGCACGAATTGAGGACACGCAAAACAAAATGCTTGAAATTATGAGGGCCGTGGTGATGCCTCGGGCTGATCGGTAACTATAGCGGCTAAACTTTTTGGTTAAGATGATTGCGAAGCATGTGCCTATGAAGTCGGTTAAAAAAAGCGACTTTACCAGTCTGGTGAACTACCTGGCAGACGCTCAGGAAAAGAGTGGGCGCGTTGCCTATACCGCGGTAACGAATTGTGAATCGATCGACTTGAGGGGTGCAGCTATTGAGGTCACGGCCATCCAAGGCATGAATACCCGTGCCGAAGCCGATAAAACCTATCACTTGATTTTGAGTTTCAGGGCCGGTGAACGTCCCGATGACAACGTTTTAGCAGTGCTTGAGAACAAGATTTGTGAAGGGCTTGGCTACGGTGAGCATCAACGTGTAAGTGTTGCTCACGATGATACCGATAATTTTCATCTGCATATTGCCATCAATAAAATTCATCCGACACGATTAACGATTCACAGTCCCTATAACGATCACAAGACTCTCGGTAAGTTGTGTGCGGCGTTGGAGTTGCAATACGGCTTGGAGCGGGATAACCATCAGGCGGTGAAGGTTGGCAGTGAAAACCGTGCCTTGGATATGGAGCATCACGCCGGGGTAGAAAGCTTGTTAGGCTGGATCAAGCGTGAATGTCTTGAGCAATTACAGGTGGCTGCTTCTTGGGCTGATCTGCACCGTATTTTGCAAGAACACGGACTTGAGTTGAAGGAACGCGGTAATGGCTTGGTTATTGCTCATCAGGATGGCTTAATGGTCAAAGCGAGTTCTGTTGCTAGGGAGCTATCAAAAGCTAAGCTGGTTGATCGCTTCGGTGAATTCACATCTCAGCCCCGTCCGGTTAATGCCGAAGGGTCAGCTAAGCAATATGAAGCTAGACCCGTGCGATCGCATATTGACACAAGCTTATTATTTGCGCGCTACAAAAATGAACAGCAGGGCAGGGGAGTCGATCGTGCCCAGGGCTTGAAGGAGGCCAGGGCAAAGAGAGATCGTTTAATTGCAGAGCTCAAGCGTAAATCGAAGTTGAAACGCGCAACAACCAAGCTGGCTGGTGGTTCCCAGCCTGAAAAGCAGTTGCTGTACGCGATGATTAGCCAAAGCGTTAAAGGTGAGCTTAATGCAATTAGCGAACAATATGGTCGAGAGCGGGAACGGATAGTAAAACAGTATCGACCCTTACAATGGGTTGACTGGTTACGCCGGGAGGCAACCAAGGGTGATCAAGAGGCATTAGCAGCGCTACGTGCGCGTATGGTTACTTTTGGGCTTAAAGGTAACACGGTTAGCGCCAGTGGTGGAGAGCTGAAAAGGATAGGAGTTAAAGTCGATCAGGTTGGCGTGACGAAAAAAGGCACTGTCATTTACCGCATCGGAGCGTCCGCCGTTCGGGATGATGGTGACAAGCTTAAGGTGTCTCGGGGAGTCACACGCGAGGGCTTGGAGGCGGCGTTGCGTTTAGTGATGGAGCGTTACGGAACTCACATCACGGTGAATGGTACAGCCGACTTCAAGGCGCACATTGTAGAAGTAGCGGCCTCAGCCAAGCTTTGTGTGACGTTTGCTGATGCCACATTGGAACGCAAACGGGTTTCCTTGCTAAACCATGCAACTCTGGCACCCCACTCGTTTGCGGCAGCTGATCAGTACATAGCAGAGCGCGAACAAAAACGCTTAAAAATATTCGATATTATGGAACACAGGCGATATAATGAAGCCGATGTTGGCGTTGCGTCTTTTGCCGGTGTACGGCGGATCGAGGGTGAAGCTCTGGCCTTATTGCAACGCAACCAGGTCATTCTGGTGATGCCCATTGATGAAAAGACCGCGAACCGCCTGAGTCGGTTATCAATCGGTGATCAAGTAACCTGTACGGGAATTGGGGTAGTTAAAACCAAGGGCAGAAGCAGATGAAAGACAAATTTAATAATGCGGTTGGTCCGCAGATACGAGTCGATAAGTCAAAGGCCGGAAAGATAATCCCTGTCTTGGCGATTTTTTTTATGCTGGCCGGTTTGCAGTCGGCGACACAATATTTTGCCAATGAGTTCGGATACCAGCCTCAACTTGGAGCTCACTACCGGCATCTTTATACGCCATGGAGTATCCTGATCTGGACCTATAAATGGGGTGAGCTATTTCAGGTTAGTATTATGAAAGCCGCCGGGGTCGGTATGACGGTGACCTCTACCGGCCTGTTAGGGTTAATGGTGGCAAAGATGGTGGGCGCGAACTCGGCAAAAATAAACCCCTATTTACACGGTTCCGCGCGTTGGGCTAATCAGCACGACATCGAAAGAGCTGGGTTATTGCCACGGCCAATAACCATCTGGCAACAACTAACCGGTCAGAAAAAGCCATCAAGTGACGGCGTCTACGTCGGAGCCTGGCTGGATAAAAAGGGGATTACCCGCTATTTGCGCCACAACGGCGCCGAGCATGTGCTGTGTTATGCCCCCACCCGTTCCGGGAAAGGGGTGGGTTTGGTCATCCCTACGCTGTTGTCCTGGGAACACAGTGCGGTCATCACGGACCTGAAAGGTGAATTATGGGAATTAACCTCAGGGTGGCGACAAAAATATGCGCGCAATAAAGTCTTGCGTTTTGAACCGGCCTCACTAAGCGGCGGAGTCCACTGGAATGCGTTGGAGGAGATACGCTTGGCCACCGAGTATGAGGTCGGCGACGTGCAAAATTTAGCGACATTACTGGTTGATCCGGACGGGAAAGGTTTGGAAACGCATTGGCAAAAGACCGCTCAAGCCTTACTGGTCGGCGTGATTTTACACGTTTTGTACAAAGCGCAGCAGGAAGGCACAGACGCCAACTTACCCGCCGTCGATGCCATCCTATCAAATCCGGACCGCGATATTGCCGAGTTATGGATGGAAATGGCCACCTACGAACATGTGCATGGCAACAACCATCCGGCGGTCGGTACAGCCGCGCGGGACATGCTGGACAGACCGGATGAAGAAGCCGGTTCAGTGCTGTCCACGGCTAAGTCTTATCTCGCCTTATATCGCGATCCTGTGGTCCAGCGTAATGTGAGTCAATCGGACTTTAGGATTAAAGACTTGATGAATTTCGATGATCCTGTGAGCTTGTATATCGTCACCCACCCCAACGACAAGGCAAGGTTGCGGCCGCTGGTGCGCGTCATGGTCAATATGATCGTACGACTGTTGGCCGACAAGATGGATTTTGTTAACGGTCAACCCAAAGCCAATTACAAACATCGGCTGCTCATGATGATGGATGAGTTTCCCAGTTTAGGCAAACTCGAGATATTGCAGGAGGCTTTAGCGTTTATTGCCGGTTACGGAATCAAGTGTTATCTGATTTGCCAGGACATTAACCAACTTAAAAGCCGTGAAGCGGGTTATGGTCACGATGAAAGCATTACCTCTAACTGTCATGTCCAGAGCGCCTTTCCCCCTAATCGTGTTGAGACGGCCGAGCACTTGTCTAAACTGACCGGCCAAACGACCGTCGCTAAAGAACAAATCACCACCAGCGGTCGACGTACTTCGGCCTTGCTCGGGCAGGTGTCCCGTACTATTCAAGAAGTGCAGCGGCCATTGTTAACACCCGATGAGTGCTTGCGTATGCCCGGACCGGTTAAGGGCGCAGAGGGTTTGATTGAAAAGGCGGGTGATATGGTTGTTTATGTGGCCGGTTACCCGGCCATTTATGGTGTGCAGCCCTTGTTTTTCAAAGATCCTATCTTTAAGGCCAGGGCAGCAATTCCGGCACCGATACTATGCGACAAACTCATACCAATGCATAGCGATGAAGATAAACAAGAGCGTATTCAGTTATGAAGCGGTTCACCGTTAGTTTTGGCGTGACGATGTCGGTCTTTATAGTGAGTGGGCTTGCCTATACTGTCGGCGTAAGGCTAAACACAACGCCGAGCATTCCGGTTGGCGTGTATCGGCTAACCAATGAGCCCCTAGTGAAAGGTGTTTATGTGCTGTTTTGCCCGCCACCTGCGGCAGTTTTCGATATGGCAAAGGCACGCGGGTATCTGGGCGCGGGGTATTGTCCAGGTGGCTATGGGCAATTGATGAAAAAGATTTTAGCGGTTCAGGATGATGTTGTGTCTATTGGCACTGACGGCGTGCAGGTTAATGGTCAATTGTTGCCCTTAAGCGCTCCCATCAAAACCGATGGGGGCGGCCGACTATTGCCTGACTACAAAGCTTCCAGGGTGTTGGACAGTGCCGAGGTTCTGCTTATGTCTGACAGCAACATCGGTTCGTTTGACGGGCGTTATTTTGGCCCGATCCAGCGTTCACAAATACAGGGTGTTATTCGTCCTATTTTCACCTGGTAAGCAAGTAACATTTAAT
>CANNNN010000193.1 GCA_947506075.1 Methylococcaceae bacterium | reverse complement strand
CAATCATTTCATACGCCGGAATCACGCCCTGAGCCAGACTCTGCTGAAACCGCTGAAACGTCGCAAAGCCTTGCTGCCTCAATAGCCAGGCACCCAACACGGCGGTAAAAACCACCAGTAAAATGGTCGGAAACGCGCCGATAATACTGCCCACTTCTATCAGCAAATAAATTTCTGCAAAAGGGATAATCAGTACGACCAGAAATAGGGTTTGAAAAATCTTCATTTAAAGTACTCGTGTTATAGTCAGCTTCGTTACAATATAAGGGTACAAGGCTTAAATTTCCAGGATAATATCTGACGCACCCGTTTTTATGACCGACAACATGAATGCTAACCATCAAATCATCTTCTGCACTTGTCCCGATAATGGCACCGCAGAAAAAATAGCCCGCCTGCTGGTAGAAACCAGCAAAGCCGCCTGCGTGAACATTTTACCTGGCATCAGCTCTTTTTACACATGGAACGGACAAGTTGAGTCCGCAACAGAGCACCTGCTGCTGATTAAGGCGCATAAGGAGCACTATCAGGCGATTGAAACAACGATACGCGCTCATCACCCTTACGAACTGCCTGAAATCATTGCCGTGCCTATTGAGCGCGGCCTACCCGAATACTTGCACTGGATAGATTCATGCCATTCTTCAAAATAGCTTACTTCTGCTTTCTCTCGCTGCTCAGTTCATCGACTATTGCGGCACTGGGCGCTGATGAAATTCTGCCGCCCGACCAAGCCTTCAAGGTTACAGCCAAAGCGCTGTCCAACGATCAGATCGAAATCACTTTTGACATCGCCGAAGGTTATTATCTGTACCGCGATAAAATGCGTTTTGAGTCCAAAACGCTGCAAGTCTTGGTGGGCGATCCGATTTTTCCATCAGGGGAAACCCATCATGACGAAAACTTCGGTGATGTGATTATTTATCGCAACATCCTGACTATCCCGGTTCCGATAAATCTCGAAAATGGTGAATCTTCCTTGCCGCTGCTGGTGAAATATCAGGGCTGTGCCGATCGGGGTATATGCTATCCGCCGCAGAAAACCACGTTTGAGCTAAAACTGCCCTCGCCTGCGGTCCACGCAGACCCGATTAAGCAACTGCTAAAAGATTCAAAACTCAAGACGTTTGAACAGGAACTACTACCACCGGATCAGGCATTTCAGTTTTTTGCCTCCGTCAAAGATGAACAAACACTTCATGTCAACTGGCATATAGCCGATGGCTATTACCTGTACCGGGAAAAAATCCAGTTTGAATTGCTTAACGCCGACGGTGTAAAACTGGGCAGTTACGTCATCCCTAGGGGCGAACCCAAACAGGATGAAGCCTTTGGCCTGGTTGAAACCTTCCACATCGAGCTCGACTTTGACCTGCCGGTTATTCGTTCGGGTCTATCGGCGCAAACCATCACCTTGCAGGCCAGCTATCAGGGCTGCGCCGACCGTGGCGTTTGCTATCCGCCGATGAGCAAAAAACTCGACCTGGCTCTACCGATAGCCCAGCAAATCCAAGCACAACAAGCCGATACACAGGAACTTTCCGAACAGGATCAGATTGTGCGCTCCCTGCACAACGACAGCCTGCCGTCTACCTTGCTGAGCTTTTTCGGCTTCGGCTTTCTACTATCGCTGACCCCGTGTATTTTTCCGATGATTCCCATTTTATCGGGCATCATCGTAGGTCACGGCAACCGGATTACCACCACACGGGCTTTTTTGCTTTCCTTAAGTTATGTGTTTGCCTCGGCCCTGACCTACACGCTGTTCGGCATCCTCGCTGCATTGTTCGGCAGCAACTTGCAAGCCGCCTTCCAACAGCCCTGGATTATCGCTTTGTTCAGCGCCATTTTTGTGGTGTTGTCGCTGTCCATGTTTGGATTTTACAACCTGGAACTGCCAAAATCATTTCAGGCCAAACTTCATAATTCCAGCGAAAAACACCGTGATGGCTCGCTGTGGGGCGCCGCGATTATGGGCGCTCTGTCTTCGTTGATCGTCGGCCCCTGTGTCGCTGCACCCTTGGCCGGTGCGCTGATTTATATCGGACAAACCGGAGACGCGATACTGGGCGGCAGCGCCCTGTTCGTCTTAGGTTTAGGCATGGGGATACCGCTGCTATTGCTGGGCGCGTCCGCCGGAAAATTGCTACCCAAGGCCGGAAACTGGCTTAACTCCACCAAAGCCGTGTTCGGCGTGATCATGTTGGCGGTCGCAGTATGGATGCTCAGCCGTATTTTACCGGGCAATATAATCATGCTGCTGTGGGCGATGCTGCTGATAATGCCGGCCATTTATCTGAACGCCATCGATCCCTTACATGAACACAGTAGCGGCTGGAAGAAATTATGGAAAGGCTTAGGCTTGATGATGCTGGCTTACGGCCTGATATTGTTGATCGGCTTTAGCCTGGGCAACAGCAATCCGTTAAAGCCCTTGCAAGGACTGGGTTTGAGTTCGGCGCAAGCTGCAGAGACGGGGCTGGTTTTTGAACGGGTCGATTCGATAGCTACCCTTGAGGCCAGGATTCAAAAAGCCGCAGACCATCATCAGTCAGTCATGCTGGATTTTTACGCCGACTGGTGCATCTCATGCAAGGAAATGGAAGCGTATACCTTTGCCGATCCGCACGTTAAACAGGCGCTGCGAGGCGTTGTGCTGTTGCAAGTCGATGTCACTAAAAATTCGGACCAGGATCAGGCGCTGCTGGCAAAATACAAGCTGATAGGACCGCCGGCCATCCTATTCTTCGGCTTGGATCGCCTTGAAAAAACCGCAAACCGGATCATCGGTTATCAGGATGCCGAAACCTTTATTAAATCGCTACAACACATCAAATCATGAAACAAACAACGCTCCTTATCATTGCCGCGTTGATTGCGCTGGGCTTAGGCATGACTGTACGGCATTTTTTTTCAACTGCCAAATCGACCGACTCCAGCGCATTGCCGGAATTCAACTTATCCGACCTGTCCGGCCATCAGCACAACATGTCCGAATGGCGAGGCAAGATCATCGTGATCAATTTCTGGGCGACCTGGTGCCCGCCTTGCCGCAAGGAAATTCCCGACTTTATCGCAGTGCAGGAACAATACGCTGATCAAGGCTTGCAATTTATCGGTATTGCCTTAGAGGACCCGGAACCAGTCGCCGAATACCTCACCACAATCAAGCTCAATTATCCTATTTTATTGGGCGGCGACAATGGTATCAACCTATCGCATCAACTGGGTAATAGTATTGATGCGGTTCCGTACACGCTGATTGTTGACCGGCAGGGGAACATCGTAGATAGGCATCCGGGAGAGTTTTCCAAAGAACAGTTACTGACTGTTATAACGCCGTTGCTAAATTAACCCTATATAGCTGACATAAGATCGGTAAGCCGCAAAAACCGCCAGCATCAGGAAAATAGTGCCACTGATCTTGTGCAATAACACTAGCGGCACTTTCTGTAAAACAGTACGTCCAGCCAGAATCCCCAACGCCGATATTGTGGCTAACGCGGCAGTAGATCCGAACCAGACTGCAACAGGCGCTACGGTGCTGCTTAAGGCGACAACCGCCAACTGGGTTTTGTCACCGAATTCAGCCACGGTAATCAATAAGAAAGTGGTGAAGAAAATACCACGCCCGCTTTTTTCCCTGACTTCCTCATTTTCATCTTCGGTTTCCACACGCAAGGAATGGATGCCGAACGCGGCAAACAGAAAGGCAACGATCGCTGCAACAATATGTGCCGGCAACCACCCGGCAATCGCTACACCGAAAACAACGGCCAAGGTATTTAAAAAGACAAAAGCAAAAACAGCGCCCAACAATACCGGCATGGCTCTGTGCCGTGATGCTAGCACCATGCATACCAGCTGGCTTTTATCGCCAATTTCAGCGGCAGCAATCAGCGCAAAACTGGTCGCTGCCGTGGCTGATAGTTCGCCCAAGTTGCCTACACTCAGCAACGACAAAACATGCTGTACCGAACCTTGAAGAGTTTCGAAAATATGCGCCGTGCTCAATGACGTTAAAAAATGCTGTAAATAGCTTTGAAAATGATCCATTTTTTTCCTGAGTACAATTTTTCCGGCAGAGACTAGCTACATAAAATAGAGCACGGATGACACTGATTAAACAGATAACTACTGATTAACAATGTCCAACCAGCTTAATTTCAACTTGTAAAAAACGTTTAAACCCGTCATATCTGCGTCATCCATGTTCTATTTTTTAATTATTGAATTAGTATAATGAGTTCGTGCGTAGGTGTTAGCCCAGCATATTATCCAGCATCATCATGATGATGAAACCTATCATCAACGCAAAGGTTGCATAGCGCGAACGACCGCCGGAATGGGTTTCGGGAATGATTTCCTCGCTGATCACAAACAGCATCGCCCCGGCAGCAAAGCCCATCGCCATTGGCAAAATAGGCTCGAAGACGGTGACCATCGTGATGCCGAGCAGGCCTCCCACAGGCTCTACCAAGCCTGTTAGCGTGGCGATACCCACGGCCCGCCACTTATTGTAGCCCAGTCCGACTAGAGGCAAGGCAACGGCCAAGCCTTCGGGAATGTTTTGCAGTGCTATCGCAATAGCCAATACCACGCCATTTTTCATTTCCCCGGAACCAAAACTTACGCCCACCGACATACCTTCAGGAAAGTTATGAATGGTGATCGCAATAATGAACAGCCAAACTTTATTTAGGGAGTTAAGTCTGACGTTGGCGATAGAATCAAGGTGGACATGCGGCAACTGACGATCCGCGTAATGCAAAAACAGTGCGCCGATCATCATGCCGATTGAAACCACATAAATACCATAGCCCGGCCAGATTTGATTGCCATAGGCCATACCCGGAACCAGTAACGAAAAGGCTGTCGCCGCAAGCATGACGCCGGCGGCAGCGCCAAGCATGCTGTTAAATAAATTTTTGGAAATGTCCTTGAAGAACAGCGCGGGCAAGGCGCCAACTCCTGTCGCCAGTCCAGCCAGAATGCTGGCGAAAAAACCGATAACCACGACCCGGCCAAAAAGCAAATACAAGCTGCCAAATACCAGCAACTGCGACAACAGGAATAATCCCGCCACGGTCGCCCAGCGTTGTAGTGACGGCATTGCCAGCAGCTTTTGATAGTGCTCGCTGGATTTAATCGCGGCTAGCTGGCCTTCAAAATAGCGCTGCAATCTTGTTAGAGTCTTGGTTGTTAAGGTCATAAAATTCACCTGCATCAGCTTGTTTTGGAATGTTCATGGATCATTATAACCAAATACCAATACAGCTACCGTTAATTTCTAATACTTAATAATCAATGTATTAAGTCAATATCTTAATTTTAATGCAGATGAAACTGTTGCT
>CANNNN010000192.1 GCA_947506075.1 Methylococcaceae bacterium | reverse complement strand
GTCCGAATTCGCAGCCCATGAACAGCAACTTCTTGCCGGGATGGCCCCACATATAACCGTAGAGCAAGCGCAGATTGGCAAACTGCTGCCATTCGTCGCCGGGCATTTTTTCAAGCAGCGAACGCTTGCCATAGACCACTTCGTCGTGGGACAAAGCCAGCACGAAGTTCTCGGAGAACGCATACCAGATGCTGAAAATAAGCTGGGCGTGATGAAATTTACGGTTCAGCGGATCTTCTGCAAAATAGCCCAGCGTGTCATGCATCCAGCCCATATTCCACTTCAGGCCAAAGCCCAGTCCGCCTTGATTAACGGGGCGCGAGACCATAGGCCAGGACGTTGATTCTTCGGCGAAAGTCTGGGTGTCGGGATAATCCCGATAAATGGCCTCGTTCAGATTATGCAGGAAGGTGACTGCATCAAGGTTCTCGCGGCCACCCAACTTGTTCGGAATCCATTGACCTTGCTTGCGGCCATAATCCAGGTAAAGCATAGCCGTCACTGCATCCAGCCGGAGTCCGTCAATATGATATTTATCCAGCCAGAACAACGCACTGCTGGTCAGAAAGGCGCGCACCTCGTTTCGGCCATAATTGAACAGTGAACTATGCCAGTCCGGTTGATAGCCCTGGCGCGGGTCAGCGTGTTCGTACAGAAAGGTTCCGTCAAAATGGCCGAGGCCATGCGCATCAGCCGGAAAATGTGCCGGAACCCAGTCCAGAATCACGCCTATGCCCTGCTGATGCAGGACATCGACCAGGAACATGAAATCCTGTGGCGTACCGTAACGTGCGGTGGGCGCAAAAAAACCGGTGGTCTCATAGCCCCAGGAGCCATAAAACGGATGTTCTGTGACCGGCATGAACTCGACATGGGTGAAATTCATGTCTGCGACGTAACGCGGCAAGTATTCCGCCATCTCGCGGTAAGTCAAAAATCGGTTGCCGTCTTCAGGAACACGGCGCCAGGAACCCAGATGTACTTCGTAAATTGAACAGGGTGAATTCAGCCGGTTTTTTTCGCCGCGCTGCGTAATCCAGTCCTCGTCGTTCCAGGCGTAATCGAGTGCCCAGACACGGGATGCCGTTAATGGCGGCAATTCCCAGCAGAATGCAAAGGGATCGCCTTTGTCGGCGGTGTTTCCGTCGCGGGCAACGATGCGATATTTATACAGCGCACCGGAGCTGACTTCGGCAATAAAGCCTTCCCAAATCCCCGACTCGTCGCCGCGCAGCTGCAAGGCATGAGCGGCCGGCTCCCAGTGATTGAAGTCACCGATCACCGAAACTGCAGCCGCATTGGGCGCCCATACCGCAAAGTGAGTGCCTGTTACGCCATCCATGTTAAAAATATGTGCGCCCAATTTTTCATACAGGCGAAAGTCGCTGCCTTGTTTAAACAAAAAAATATCGAGATCGGTAAGTAGCCGGTTGTCAGTGATGTTCGTCGGAGGATTGGTTAATGTGGACATGGCTTTCCTTCATTGTTTATGGTTTGGCGGATTGGCCGTGCACGCCTAATTCTGGATGCTGGTCGAGGTTTGCAACTCCGATCGAAACGTTTGAAGACTTCGAAATGTCCACAAAACGTGAGTGAAGGGGTTGTAAACCCCTTCACGCATTGTACGGATAAGGATTAATTTCTTTTAAACCCATGCAGCATGGCTCTAAGCAGATTTTCACGGTGTATATAACTTTCAATGGCTACGCCTGCAATATGTAAAAACACCAGTAGCAGTGTGAAGTTGGCGAAAAACTCATGCAGTTCTTCCCACATTTTTTCGTTAGCCGAGCCGATAGCCGCCAGTGGCCCGGCAGCCTGATCTGCGCCGTAAACAGCAAGTCCAGTGCCAACCGTCATTAATAAACTGAGCAGCAATAACACAATCATCGCCGCGCCGGCCGGGTTATGACCGAGATAACGCCGGGGTTTTGAGCCGAGCATATCTTTTAGATACGCAATCGACTGGACAGGGCTGCATAAAAAATTTGAGAACCTTGCATAGTCATTGCCGATAAATCCCCAAACTACTCTGAACACCAGTAAGCCGCTTACCAGATATCCCGCCCAGACATGTACGGTTAACAAATCTTCCTCAGTCAGGTAAGCGATAAAAAAACCGGCAACCAGCAGCCAGTGAAAAATTCTAAGGGGTAGGTCCCATACTTTAACTAACGCTTTCATTTCCATTTTATATTCCTGTTGTTAGTGAAGAAGGTTATGGTTTTTGGTAACAAGGGACTCATTGACGCACGGAGCGATTGCCGTGCTCAAAAAAGACCCGCTAGCATAGCCGGGTCAGAGAGGATGAGGTTGTTGATTAGGTTTTTTCGTTGCTGATAAAGCCCCAAAGGAGCGTCGCGAGCAGCATGTTAAAAGCAATCGAAAACAGTATTGCGCTACTTGCATCGGCGCCATTCTTAACCAGAAACAGCACGGCGGCGAACACGATTTCCATCCACATGCCGCTTAGCAAAAAACCGAGGGTGGCGGCTATCAGCATCGACCTTAAAGGTTTGGCGATGATGTAACTTCGGCAAGTCTTAACGAATTGCCGCCACGCGCATTTTAGTTTATCGCCTGTTTTGTTAAGCTGACCGCCAGTCCTGCTAGCGGTCTTATCGACGGATTCATGGCCGAAATGAGAAACTTGATCGGTGGTTCCCATGAGGTTTTTTCTCCTTTATTTATTTGAGGCGCATGTCATTCTTGACTGAGCTTACACCAGGGATGCTGCGTACAACTTCGAGCGCTTTAGTGATGGCGGCACGGGATGTTACAAAGCCGCTTAATTGAACCACGCCCTTGAAGGTTTCAACGTTGATTTCGGCGGAGCTTAAGGTGGGTTCTTGCAGGATGGCCGTTTTTACCCGGGTGGTAATGACTGAGTCGTCAACATACTCACCGGTGCCTTCCTGCTTTTGTGTCGAGGCACAACCTGAGGCAGACAGTAAGGCCAGGGCCAAAAAAAATGCGGAACAAAATCTGATTAGATGTTTCATGGATAATTACTCCAGTAATACATTAAGAAAAAAGGAAAGGCTTGTATAAGCAAATCGGGACTGGGGTTGTTTTTAACCTTGAACACACTTTAAGCATAAAACCGGAGCCAGTCTGTACGGTATCGCACACAGGCAATTTAGATTAGAGATCAGTTGAGACTTACGATACAAGTAAAGAGCGTTTGGCCTCGTCTCGTAGCGAACAGTTGATAAGCAGGCGCCGAGATAAAACAATGTTAGTTTATTGTTTAGCCAACGCTTACAATGCGCGTAAGCCTAGTCTTATGGTTCAGCTCCGGTGCTTTTGATGAAAAACCAATCCCCCTCCACACTTGTAAAGTCCTTCAGCAAGCCATAGATCTCCAGATGAGCAATAAGTCAAATGATCCCAACAGGCTACGCGCAGAAGCTGAAGCGCAGCTAGCCCATAGTTCCGCAACCGAGTCGGTGTTGCTTTCCAATCAAAAACTGCTGCATGAACTTCAAATACATCAGGTTCAACTGGAAATGCAGAATGAAGAGTTGCGCCATATGCAGCTGGCTATGGAGGAATCCCGCGACCGATATGCTGATCTATATAACCAGGCCCCGGTTGCTTACCTTACCCTCACGCACGCTGGCTTGATTGATAGTTTTAACTTTACCGCCCAGGAATTATTTGGGTCTGAGCCCAGCGCCTTGTTAGCCCGTCGTTTTGCGGCCTTGGTTGCGCCTATAGACGGCGACCGTTGGCATGTTTTTTTCGCGAAGGCAATCAAGCATAATCGGCGAGTGAGCATAGAGTTGACGCTAAAAACCGCTAACGCTAGCGAGTTCCCCGCAAAGCTGGACTGCGTTTATGTCAATTCAATGCTGCGCATCACGCTGGTGGACCTTACCCAAACCAAACTGACAGAAGTGGCCTTGCAGCAGGCCAAGACCCTGGACCTGCTTGATGCTGAACGCACGAAAACCGCTAAGGTGCAGCAAGAGGCCTTAAGCCGCCTCCAGAAAATTGCCAAGCAGCTGCCCGGCATGGTGTTTCAATATTGCCTTCATCGCGATGGCAGCTCACATTTTCTCTACGTCAGTGACGCTATCCATGATCTCTTTGGTCTGAGCCCGGAAGTTGTCTGCGAAGATGCGATAAAACTATTTTCCGTTATTCATCCCGATGATTACGACGGTTTTATCACGGCCCTTCAAAAGTCGACACTGGATTTGTCCCCTTTTAGCCCTGAATATCGGGTGAAGCTTGCTGATGGCACGGTGCGCTGGTTACTTGGCAATGCCTTGCCCGAGCGAAATGCGAACGGTTCTACGCTTTGGCATGGCTTTTTTACCGACATCACCGAACGCAAATACCAGGATCAGCTATTACAACAGAGGAACGTCGATCTGGAGATCGCCACGTCTGCGGCAGAAGAGGCTAACCTTGCCAAATCAGTTTTTCTTTCCAGGATGAGCCATGAGCTGCGGACTCCGCTCAATGCGATTCTCGGTTATGCACAGTTGCTGGAGGCTGGAACGCCTCCGCTGACGGAGACTCAGCATAAAAGATTAACGCCTATCATCAAATCAGGGTGGTATCTGCTGCAGTTAATTAACGAAATCCTTGATCTTGACGCGATTGAGTCCGGCAATCTGGGACTGTCGCCCGAAGCGCTGTCGGTGCAGGATGTGTTGCTTGAATGCCAGGTTTTGGTTCAGGTGCAGGCAGATAAAGAGAGCATCCAGCTGGATTTTATTTCCTGCGACAGCGCTTGGTCGGTCTATGTCGATAAAACGCGGATAAAGCAGGTTCTGCTTAATCTGCTTTCAAATGCGATTAAATATAACCGCGAACAGGGAAGGGTCACGGTGCAATGCCATCAAACTTCGGGACACATCCATATCTGTATCAAAGATAACGGCGAGGGAATGTCTGCGGAACAGCTGGCGCAGTTATTCAAACCGTTTAATCGGCTCGGTCAAGAAAATGGTTACAAGCAAGGAACCGGGATTGGTCTGGTGGTAACCAAAGCCCTAGTCGAACAGATGGGCGGTAGCATCAGCGTAGAGAGCACGGTGGGCGTCGGTAGTGAATTTCACGTTAAACTGCTCAGGAATGACAGGTGGATTTAGCCGAGAAGTTAGACCGAACATGGCCGGACTTGAGTAAGACGGCTACTCACTTATACGAGGATAATTGCCAGGCCTAATTGTTAATCCAGATGTTGCCGCAATTTAGCGGGCTTGTGACATAAACCTTCTTCATCTGTTCGCTAGCGCACCGAGGGTATTTAGTTTTGCGTGTATTGTTCTGGCTTAAGCGTTGGTAAACAACGCATGTCAGCAACAAAAAATACACTGGGATTTTATATGTACCATTATCAGACACTTAATAAATT
>CANNNN010000191.1 GCA_947506075.1 Methylococcaceae bacterium | reverse complement strand
TCTTAAATACGGAGTCACATCGCCATAGGTTCAAAAAGACTAACATTTGTAATGATTCTATTTATCTGACTATAACTCGCAACACGCAGGTCGAAAGCTGCATAGCCGCCTTTGCTCAAGTCGCCATAAGATTTTATTTTTACTTCCAATGCCTTTCCCCTATGCTTTAATAGTCACGATCTTACCTTTTTAAGCTTTAGTGCAGCCAAAAAAACCTAGTAATATGTAGAGACGCCCTCCCCATAAACAGGTCGCTATAAGACACTCTCACTCATGATTTTAAAATAAGGGTTTATACTTAGTTTAATGATAATGGCCGAATAACAATCATATTTAACTGAAATTTAATCTTAAATAGATGAAGATTTGAGATTGGAAAATAAAATTCGAATTCATCAACAAAAATAAGCTGCAAGGCATGCTCTATTAGCACTGTTTCGGCTACGTTTTAATGACCAGCAATGTCTTTGGGGATTGTAAGGTGCTACGGTCTTGATAACAGCAAAGCCTCAGCGCAAAGGATTTCGTCGTAAAAAGTCCACGAAACTGTCGTCTGACAATTAGATTTCCCACCTTAGATTCGTCCTGGAAGAACCGCTTATGACCGATGACAGACGATCGCACGAAACCTCAAGTCTTAGAAAGTTTTTCGACGACCACTTACATCTACTGCAAAATCATATCAGTAGTCTTAACAGCCATCTTCAAGATGCACAACAACAAGCCGACGAAGATAGACAGATCGTTGAAAAATTCGTCGCTGCATCGAATAGTAAAATGCGAGCCGTACACGGCTACTCTGATAAATTAAGGGACCATGTACGGGCTCTATACAGCCATGTGCTTCAGATAGCCGAGCAGATTCCGCCGCCCATCGACTTGACCTTGGATGTATTTGTGACCGACCCGCTGATAAACGCACTGTTTGTCAACAACATAGATATCGACAAGCTATTTGAATCCGACCCGGAGGTGCATGCCTATTTACGCTCCGACAATCATCATCAAGACACGGTATTGTATGCACTGTTGACTGCCAGCAAGAGTGAACATCGAACATTAGGTATTGGGATGCTCGGAGAAATGCTCATTCGTGAACTACCGCAACAAGTAGTTAATTTTTCATCACACAAAATTCATGCGCCATGCGCCAGCAATGCAGAGCTAAGCTCGGCGCTAAGAAAGTATCTATTTGATCGCGTAGTGGCGATGATCAATCAGGAGATGACGGCCCGGATGACCAGCCAAGCTTTCACTGCCAGTAAAGAAACTTACGAGTCGAGAGTAAAGAGTCTGGCTAACCCGACTGTGTATCTGGGCGCACTGATCGAATATCTCGAAATTCCTGAGCAGCTGTTGAGCATAGCTAAAATCCATTTCAGGCTCAGCAAACTGGGCATAAAATTAAACGATAACGATAAGCAGAGCGCAAATGAGTTTGACATCCATGAACTGACCTGGAGCGACAACACTAAAGATGTGGCCTTACAAATTGCCCGCGCCCGCTAAGTCATCGTAACTTTTCCTATCAAGTTCTGCATAGCTGAACATACTCAAGTAAAACTACCTATCACCATGAATCTGAAAAAACGCCTGGATATTTTTGACCGACTGGCTAAAGCAATACCTGATCCGTCTACGGAACTGCACTACACTACTGATTTTGAATTATTGATTGCGGTGGTTTTATCGGCGCAGGCGACCGATAAAGGCGTGAATAAGGCTACCGCCAAATTATTTCCGATAGCCAATACGCCCAGTGACATTCTGGCACTGGGCGAAGCAGGCCTGAAACAGCACATCAAAACCATCGGGCTATTTAACAGCAAGGCTGCCCATATCATCACCCTTTGCAGGCAGTTGCTCGATAAACATGCGGGTCAGGTACCCCAGACACGGGAGCATCTGGAGGCACTGGCAGGCGTCGGCAGAAAAACCGCCAATGTCATCTTAAATACCGCTTTTGGTCATCCTACGATAGCGGTTGATACGCATATATTCAGGGTTGCCAACCGTACCGGGATTGCACCCGGTAATACCGTGCTGGAAGTGGAGCGAAAACTGGATAAATGGGTGCCAAAAAAACATAAGCAAGATGCCCATCATTTACTGATACTGCACGGTCGTTACACCTGCATCGCCAGAAAACCACGCTGCCAGAGCTGTGTTATTGAAGATTTATGTGAGTATAAGGCAAAGCTGACTGATGGCTAACAGGCCGATAACAAAGAGTAAGAAAGTTTAACAGCTAAGGGGATCATAAGCTTTTTCGCCTTGAAGCTGATGTTAAGCAATCACATATTCATTCATCATTCAGTCGATTTTGATATGATAAGCAGCATTCGATGCGTTTTACGTATCGATTCATCTCCCGAATGAACAGCCGGGACCGGATTGAAACTTACCTCAACACTTTGGAGTCAACATGAAAAAAATCAACAAAACGCCTTTAGCTGCTGCAATGGGCGCTGCTTTTCTGTCTGCTTTTGCTGCAACTGCGGTTAATGCCGAAGCCAATCCTTTCGGTATGACTGAATTATCGACCGGCTACATGCAAGTTGCAGCAGCAGACAAAGCCGCTGAAATGGCTTGCGGCGCTGCTATGGGCGGCATGGCCAAGCCTAAGACGGCGGAAGGCGCCTGTGCCGGCAGCAAAAAAACTGAAGGCGCAAAAGCGGCTGATGGTTCATGCGGCGCGATGATGAAAGACGGCAAAATGAAACCAGGCATGGAAGCGGCTTGTGGCGCGATGATGAAAGGTAAAGAAGGCGCTTGCGGCGACATGAAAAAAGGCGAGTCCATGAAAGGCAAGGAAGGCGCATGCGGCGCTCAGTGCGGAGAAGGCATGAAAGCTTGCGACGCAGCTAAAACCACAGAAGGCGCTTGTGGCGCGATGATGAAAGGTTGCGGCGAAGACATGAAAGGTTGCAGCGAAATGTCTAAAGGCAAAGAAGGCGCTTGCGGCGATAAAATTAAAGCTAAAGACGCAGCCGGCAAATAAGCCTAAGCCTCAATCAGTACCCGGAGGGCATGAGCCGCATGCCCTCCCTTTCCCCTCAAATCAGATAAGGTGTTCTTATGGACACAACCCAGCATCTCGTTCACGGCGCCGGCTTAGGCCTGCGGCGGTCTTTTTTAAGCAAGATTATAGAAGCGCCTCCAGAATCTGTCGATTTCTATGAAATCGCTCCGGAAAACTGGATCACTCTAGGCGGAAAACTCGGCAAACAATTTCGCGCAATGACCGAGCGTTTTGATTTTATCTGCCACGGTTTATCCCTGTCGATAGGCAGCACCGATCCGCTGGATGAAATTTTCGTGCGTGAAATCAAACAGTTCATGGCCGAACATCAAATAAAATTTTACAGCGAACACTTAAGCTATTGCAGCAAAGACGGTCATTTGTACGACCTGATGCCGATTCCGTTTACCTCGGACGCAGTGACTCACGTTGCAAGCCGGATCAGACGCGTCCAGGATATTCTGGAGCAAAAAATAGCCATCGAAAATGTGTCCTATTATGCAGCTCCCGGCCAGGAAATGGATGAGATCGATTTTTTCAATGCCGTTATCGAAGAAGCCGACTGCGACGTACTGATCGACATCAATAATATTTACGTGAACAGCGTTAACCACGGCTACGATGCCGAAGCTTTTCTAAAGGCGATGCCTGCACAGCGCATTGCTTATGCACATATCGCCGGTCATTATGTGGAGGCTGAAGATTTTCTGGTCGACACCCACGGTGCCGATGTGATCGACCCCGTCTGGAAACTGTTGGGCAAGGCTTATGAGCTTTACGGCGTATTTCCGACCTTATTGGAGCGTGATTTTAATATCCCCGAAATCGGCGAATTGATCAAAGAAGTTAACACCATCAGCGCGATACAAAAAGCCTGGGGGGCAGCATGAAAAAAAACCCGCCTGAGGCCGACATGGGTATCGACTTTAAAGCCAAGCAACTTGAATTTGCCGCCTATATCCGGGACCCGGAAAACAATCCCGCGCCCGCTGATGCTCTAAAACCTCGCATGGCGATGTATCGCGAACTATTTTTTAACAATATCGACAGTTTTCTGACCGCCAATTTTCCGGTGTTGCGGGCCATACTGGATGACCCGCAATGGCAGGCTTTAGGTCAGGATTTTTTCGCTAAGCATGTTTGTCACTCGCCGCATTTTTCAAAAATTCCCGAAGAGTTTCTCGATTATCTGCAAAACGAGCGGGACAATTCGGCTGATTTTCCGTTTATGCTGGAACTGGCACATTACGAATGGGTGGAAATGGCCTTATCGATAGCCCAGGAAAACGTGCCTGATCAGCAACAAAGCCCGGATAAACTATTAGACCGAAGTATCCGGTTGTCACCTTTAGCCTGGCCGCTAGCCTATCAATATCCTGTTCAGAAAATATCGCCAAATTTTTTACCTGAAGCGGCACCGGAACAACCCACCTTCCTGATTGTTTATCGTAATCCGGAGGACGAAGTCCATTTTATAGAAATCACCCCGCTCACTTACCGCTTACTAGAAATCATTCAGGAGCATGAACAGATATTGACTGAGGATTGCCTAAAGCAGGTTGCCGAGGAATCGAAACACCCCAATCCTGACATAATTATCGCAGGCGGCTTGCAGATACTAAAAGAATTAGCGGAAAAAACGATTATTCTTTTCTGAACGTAGGCTAATTACGAGCTTAGTTGAAGCTTGCCATTGATTTGTTATTGGAAGAAGACTCATGAGCCTGTGGTTTTAGACCCTTTGTTATTTTTCATCTCGTATCAGACAACGTTTTTTAAAATATGCAAGCGTTTTGCCCGACTGCACATTCCTTTTAACAATACCTTTTCCCCGCCAGATGCCGTAGATCGGGCAATACTTGCCAACATACACTTTCGAACCGCAGAGACTTCATCATGGCGAGTGATCCAGGCTTGTCTGTCGATTAAAGGCTGATCCCTGACTTTTTTTAAGCCAGTCCAGTTCCATGTTGAGCGGCCCAATCTTGGCAATACCCAAAGCGGCCAGTCGCGTCCGGCAGCTCGTGGCCGTCAACGGCCATCCAACTTCGGATAAAAAAGTTAGTGGATTTGATTTTTGTTCAACGTCCTGTAACGGTAGAGTCGAGATGTGGCGCGGTAGCGTTAGGTTAAGCTTATCTGTTTCCGCCCCCTTTTGTCTGGCGGTGCCTAAATAGTCGAACCATAACCCCGTTTCCACACCCCGCTCATCGAACCCAGCGAGCCTATCTCAGGCACTGGGCTCTCGGACAAGACCTTCGTCCACGGAAGGTCATTCCCAGTCAGACAAGCTGTGGTAAGAGTCCGTATCACTCAACCAGAATTCCGCTTGTCTCAAACTCAGCAAATAACCGCCAACATCACCACTT
>CANNNN010000190.1 GCA_947506075.1 Methylococcaceae bacterium | reverse complement strand
GTAGGATATTTGAATATAGTGTCACGAACTTCCGGTTTGTTGTACTAGACAATTAAGTTAATCACAATGATAAGTTGTGATAGCTTTAAAAACTGCTGGACTGGGCTTATGAAAAATGTCTTTGTATAAATCGTTCATCAGTAAATCCTCATAATAAGTTGAAGGTTTTTTCATACTGCAACTTAACTACTGATGTTACGCAAATAGTTTGTATTAAGTTGTTGTGTCGCTATCGCGACGGTTTTTGATACGGGTTCTCGCACCCGAAGCCGAGATACTTTTCTTTGCATGGCCAAAGAAAAGTATCCAAAAGAAAGTCCACCCGGTTACCGCTTCATCCTGCGCGTCTCGCTTTTAACAGGAGGTTACCAAAAGGGACTCCTGTCCCTTTGGCAACGCGCGACAACCCTGCCGCGCCCCCTAGCGGGCCTATCCTGTTAAAATCTTCGGTGCTCGGCGCGGTAAACGGGATGATGAGTTTCTACTGCGTAACATCGGTTAACTATAGAGAAGATGCCTATTGCCGACAAGACTACGGGGGTATTTATGGGTTGTTTCCTAATCGGCTACATTAAATTCAGGATCTATTCATATAAATCCGGTAAGGCGTTAAAGATTCAATTTGAATCAAGCGCCCTGCGCAAAGTGCAGGACTATAAAAACACCCAGTTAGCAAACCAAGCCGCTTGGCCTTTATAGCGTCGCTTGTTATCCAGAAGATTCCAGACCACTGCATTTGTAATTAGAAAGCGTTTGCCAGTGCTAGAAATACGAACACCCTCATAATGATTGATATAGCCATTCACCGTCACTTCAGCTAGCAAGCGTTCACGTTCGGCCTGATTAACCGGTTCCGCAGATAACCTGGATGGCAGGCAGATAAAGTCTTCCCAATTTAATTCAAATAATTCCAGCGCCTTCATATTTGCGTAATTAAAGACCGGATCACTGGCCGTATCATGAGAAACAAGCGCAAAAGGCGCATAAAACAATTGCCTGGCAAACTGCTCATCAGACTGAGTGTCTGGATGTAAATCCTCTAAGAGCAATTGGCGATAACTGTTTCTAATATCGACAATATGCTCGACCAGAAAATTATTTTCTTCAGTAGGATAATCCATACAAATCCATAAAATTTGAATAAAGATAGCGAACGGTGAGATTTAGCTTAGCCAAATTGCCTGCGAAATCGCCAGACGCCGAAATTGAAAAACACTCCGCCCAACACCGCCAATCCTAGCAGCGAGTCCCAGATAATTTTAATACCTGCGCCTTTAAGCAAAATAGCGTAGCTCATCTCATTGAAATAATACAACGGTGACACAGTCATCGCCCAGCGCATCGCCTGCGGCATGGCTTCCGGCGGCGTCCAGGCGCCGGAAAGCAGCAATATCGGCATCATCAGCAAAATCACCAGCATCGTCACCTGAGCCAGACTGCGACTGATCGTCGCAATAAACAAGCCGATGCCGGAGGCCGTAAAAACATACAAGGCAGTGACCATAAAAAACAGGCCGATGCTGCCCTTTACCGGCAAAGCAAAGACCGGAATAATGATCAGAAACAAACTGACTGCAACGCCCAACAGTATCACCAGCGCCATCGAAATCACCTTGGGCAGTAAAATCTGTAACGAGCTTAAAGGAGACACCGCCAGCTGCTCGATAGTGCCGCGCTCTTTTTCCCGCACCGCAGCGGCGGCTGGCAACATCATCGACAGCATCGTGATCACCGTCAGCAGTTCCGAGATCGACATAAACCAGCCATCGACCTGATTGGGATTGTATAGTACCCGCTGGCGATTCTGGATTACCGGCAGCACCGCCAGGTGTTCTACATTCAAACCTAAGCGTTTGCTGACAAAATCCTGGCCAAAGTCGGCGGTAATTTGCGTCGCATAGCCCGTTGCCAACGTACCCAAAACGGTATTGCTGGTATCCACCTGAAATTGCACGGCTACGTGTTGCCCTTGCAGCAAATGGCTTTGAAAGTTTTCCGGAATATCCAGAACCGCCAGAATTTTCCCTTTATCCAGCAAGTCTTCAGCTTCCTTTTTATTGCTGATCTCGCCTTTAAAGTCAAAATAGGGCGAACGAAAGCGGTACATCAGTTCGCGTGACGCGGCGCTATGGTCATTATCAATCACCATCACCGAGGCATTGCGCAGATTCAGATTGATGCCGGAACCGGCCATATACACATCGGCGGTAAAGAAATAGACAATGATTAACAGCAGCACCGGATCGCGTATCAGCTGTTTTAGTTCCTTAAGCGTCATCGCGATGATGCGATCCCACCACAGCAAGATAGCCTCACCGTTCATTCCGACGGCCTTTTGTGAAAGTTAAAAAAACCGACCACCCACAACAGTGTCGCGTAAAACAGCAAGGCGCACACATCGAACCAGAGCTCAGTCCAGCCCAGCCCTTTTAGAAAACTGCCCCAGGAAATGCGCAGAAAATAAAGCGTCGGAAACAGGTGCGCTTCAATCTTGGTGGCCAGGGCCATCGACTCGATAGGCACCAGCAAACCCGAATACAGCATAGCGGGGACAAAGGAAATCACCATGGTCAGCATCACGGCGGCAACTTGCGTCCTTACCAACAGCGACACCAACAGACCGACTCCTGCGGTACAGATCACATAGATGACCGACGCGGTATAGTAAAACAGCGGATGGCCCTTGAACGGCGTGCCGTATACCGTCATTACCACCCACCAGAGAATAACTATGTTCAGGCAGGAAATCAGCAAATAAGGCAGGAACTTGCCCAGGATAAATTCGCTACGGCTGATGGTTGACGCGTAGATATTGTAGATGGAGCCGTTCTCCTTTTCCCTGACCACGCCCAGAGCGGTCAAAAAAGGCGGCGTCACCATCAACACCAGCATCATCAGGCCGGAGGAAATAGACCACTGGCTGCGCAAGGCCTGGTTATACAGATACCTGGCTTCGAGATGTACTGGTGATACCTGAAGCATCGCCTGCTGTTTGGAAATACCGAGCTTTCGAGCCAGATGCTCCGCCAGCGATTGCGCATTGAAATTGGCGATAATCGCCGCTACATAGCCCTTGGTTACTTCGGCCCTATAGGGAAACACGCCGTCTATAAGGCTCTGCACCGAACTTGCCTGACCAGCCAATAATTGCTCCTGAAAGCGGGGCGGGATAATAACCGCAAAGCGAATATCACTGTGCGCCAGCAGCGGGTCAAGTTCGCGTTCACTGTGAACATCGCCCTTGTAATCAAAGTAACGTGAATCCATAAACCGGTGCAAGAAATCCCGACTCATCGCGCTTCTATCCTGATCCAGCACCGCAAACGGTATTTTTTCGACATCGAAGGAAATGCCAAAACCCAGAACCAGAAATATACCGACCGGCAGCACGAAGGCCATCGCAAAAAACAGCCGGTCGCGCAAAATCTCCCGCCACTCCTTATAGGTTACCGCCCAAACCCGGGTCAGATTCATGCCCTCTCCTCGTTTTCCAGCGCCAGCACTCTATACACAAAAACATCCTCCAGCGTCGGCGCATGTACCTCTAGCGACAGCAGTTTGATAGACTGTCTGGACAACAGTTCACGAAGCTGTTTTTCCACGGTTTCAACATCCTGTGCCAGCAAATGAATATGCTTGCCAAGCAAGGCAACCCCCTTGAAATCACTCTGCTCCAGCAAGGCCAGGGCGGCCAGGGGCTGGTCGGTAACAATATCCAGCAGTTGTCCGGCTTCCTGTTGCAGAGCCTGGATCATGTCACCCGGCGAGTCGTCGGCGATGACCCGGCCTGCGTACATCAGCGCCAGATGGTCGCAATGTTCGGCTTCGCTCATGTAATGCGTGGTGACTAAAATAGCCACCTGTTCGACGCGGGCCAGATGCACCAGAATATCCCAGAAATGACGCCGCCCGACCGGATCGACACCCGAAGTAGGCTCATCCAGAAACAGTACGCCGGGTTGATGCACCAGGGCGCAACCCAGCGCCAGCCGTTGGCGTATGCCCATAGGCAGACTGCCCGCCAACTGCCCGGTGACCGCTTCCAGGCCGGCAATCTCTATGACCCAGGCTATGCGTTGCTTCAGAATAGTACGCTTGATGCCATAAATGCTGGCGTAGAGACGAATATTCTCCATCACGGTCAAATCCAGATACAGGGAAAAGGCTTGGGACATATAGCCGATGCGCTCCTTGATCATCTGCCCTGCATTGCGCATGTCCGCACCGGCCACCTGGCCTTCGCCTGAGCTGGGAGGCAAAATGCCGGTGAGCATTTTAATCGCTGTGGTCTTCCCTGCCCCGTTAGCTCCCAGCAAGCCGAATATTTCGCCCTGTTTGACGCAAAAATCAACATGGTCGACCGAACGAAACGTGTCAAAGTCCCGGGTTAATTGTTTGGCTTCGATAGCGATACTTTTATCCTTCGGCAAGGGCGTATCAAACCGGGGAATGGCCTTATCATTTGTCGCCTGCTCGGTCAGCGGATCTTGCCGCAGCAAGGCAATAAAGGCATCTTCCAGTTCAGCCGCAAAGGCCTTAATGGTCTTTATATCAACCCCGACAAGCAACGCAGACACGGTTTGTGCTGCCTGTTCTAGCGGGGTGTTATCAACAAAAACCCTTATCTTGGAGCCTATCGTTTCTACCTGCGGATAACGGGTTTTTAATTGTGTCACAGCTTCTAACTGAGGTTCGGCACTCAGTTCGACCAGACAGCCTTGCGCCTGCTGACAAATTGCCTCCGGTTCACCGGCCGCCAGGATTTGTCCGTTATACATCAGCGACAAACGATGAAAACGCGCTGCTTCATCCATATAAGCGGTTGAAACCAGAGCGGTAATGCCGTGTTCTCGCAGCAATTCGGCAAGAATGGACCAGAAATCACGGCGTGAAACCGGATCAACGCCCGTTGTCGGTTCATCCAGAATGACCAGTTCGGGCTGGTGTATCAGAGTGCAGATCAGGCCCAGCTTTTGCTTCATCCCGCCGGACAGGTTTTTCATCGGCCGGGCGCGAAACGCATCCAGCCTAGTCATCGCGAGCAGTTTTTCTTTGCGTTCGGCCAGTTGTTCAGGCGACACCTGGCGCAGTTGCGCGAAAAAATCGATATTTTCCTCTACCGACAAATCACCGTACAGATTAAGTCCCAACCCCTGCGGCATAAAACCCAGCCTGCCCTTGATTTTTTCGGCCGAAGCTTCCGAATCAATCCTAATACCCAAAACATCCAAACTACCCTGTTCAAACGACAGCACGCCGGCAATCGCCTTCATCAGGCTGCTTTTTCCCGCGCCATCCGGGCCTATCAGGCCATAGATTTCGCCGCGCCGGACACGCAAATCCACCGCATTGACCGCCTGTTTCTTCTTATAGCTTTTGCAAAAACCGCTAATAT
>CANNNN010000189.1 GCA_947506075.1 Methylococcaceae bacterium | reverse complement strand
GGAGTTAGGCAATAGCGTGGATATGATACTCGATGGCGGCGCCTGTCAGGTCGGTGTGGAATCGACGATTATTGATTTAAGCGGCAATAGGCCCAAATTGCTCAGACCCGGCAAGATTACCAGCCAGGAAATTGCTGACATTTTAAACATCGACATTACCCTTGCACACTCATCAAAACCGACAAAAATCCGAGCTCCAGGTATGCTGGAAGTCCATTATGCGCCAAGCACCCCCGCCATGCTATGCCCGGCTGAACAATTGCCGGACAGGATCAGACGGCTACAAACGAGTGGTAAAAAGTGTGGGCTACTAAGCTGCCTGCTAGAAATAACGCAAACCAGTCAACTCCGTGTATTACGTTTACCAGAACACGCCGATGGCTATGCGCAACGGTTTTATGCCGCTCTCCGCGAGTTGGATAGTTTGCAGTTAGATTTGATTTTGGTGGAACAGCCATTACAAACCGAACCCTGGCAGGCAATCAATGACCGCTTAAGAAAAGCGACTATTACCTGCGGGCATTCCATGTAAACATTTTTTGTAGCTTGTCGAGCAATCTCGAAAAGTTTAAAACCATTTAGGCTGAAAGCCGGATCTCAGTTTACGCTATCGCTAATCTAGGTAACTCGCAGAAAATAAACTGCCACAGATTCACAGATTAAATTTATCTGGCACTTACTCGCGGGACAGCAGCTAATCCCCGCTGAAGTTTGTGTCTTAGCGCGATGCAAGCGAATACAAAATCCGTTAATCTGTGGCGCTTGTTGTCAGTGGGTGTTTTTTTTGCGTTACCCTGCATGACGATGCAGCTAACTCTCAAGCCAAATCCGCTAAAATTTTATCCCTGACTAATTGCCCGGACAGCGTCACCATCGGCATACCGCCGCCGGGATTGACGCTGCCGCCGACAAAATACACATTTTTCAATTCATTGCTACGCTGTGGCACTTTAAAGCCCAGGTTCTTATAGCGGTCGGCAACTACGCCGTAAATCGAGCCCTGGTTGGAGTAATAACGAGCTTGAATGTCGTGCGGCGTCCAATATTCTTCGGTGACGATGTGTTTGCGCAAATCGGTAAGCCCCATGCGTTCCAGCTTGATCAACACCCGTTCGCGCAGCGCCAGATAATCTTCGGGACTGAGCGGTTTGTCGGGGTTGATATGCGGTATGTGCGGCAAAATCTTGATGATTTCACAACCCTCCGGGGCGAGTTGCGGGTCGCTTTTGACGGGGGCGACCAGGTAAATGGTTGGATCGTCTGATAAGCGTCCGCTATGGAATACCGCATCGAAATGCTCATGCGAGTGCGCGGAATAAAAGAAATTGTGATGCGCCAATTGCGGATAGATACGATCCACACCCAGATGCAGCACCAGACCGGAGCAACTGGGCTCGAAGCGTTGCATTTTTTTTAGCTCTGCGCTGGAGCTATGCAACAGTTTTTGCATGGCGGGAATGACTTCCATATTGGAGACCACGATGTCGACGGGTAAAACTTCGCCAGTGTTTAAGCGAATTGCCTTCGCTCGTCCGTCTTGAGTTTGAATTTCTTCGACTTCTGTATTTAAACGAATGTCCACGCCCAGTTCGATAGCCAGTCGTTCCATCGCCAACGCAAGGCCATACATGCCGCCTTTGACATACCACAAGCCATAGTGATATTGAATATAGGGCAGCAAATTCATCAAGGCCGGCGCATCGTAGGGCGAAGAGCCGACATATTTGATGAAATAATTCAGAATATCGACCAATTTTGGATCGGAAATAAAGCGACGCACACCCTGGTCCATGCTTCTGAAGACGTCGAAACTGAGCAGACTGCGTATCGGGCCATAGAAACGCAACAAATCCCAAAAGCCGTCCAGCCCCTTGGTGAAGTAACCGGCTTCGGTTTCTGTACACAACTTTTTAGAATAGGCCAAAAAGCGCGTGAATTCATCGGCTGCATGGGGTCCAAGCTTATCCAGTTCGCGGCGTTGGGCATCGGCATCTTCAGTTAAGTCGATAGTGGTGCCGTCTTCAAAAAAATTGCGCCAATGTGGTTCGACTTTTTCTATCTGCACATAATCGGCCATGTCTTTGCCGACACGGTTGAATAAGTCGGCAAAAATATGGGGCATGGTCAATATCGATGGACCGAGATCGAAGGTAAAGCCATCCTTGGTCAGAATGTTCAGCTTGCCGCCCACCTTGTCGTTTTTTTCCAGCAACTGGACGCTAAAGCCTTCGGAAGCCAGTGAAATAGCTGCCGATAAGCCGCCTAGTCCAGCACCTATCACTACGATGCGCGTATTTTTATTGTTAGCAGTCATCAATAATCCCGTTTCCAAGTAAGCATTAATTTCAGATTTTGCCAGCGTTGCGCTAAATCGAAAGTTGAGTATTCACGAAAAGCGTCAAGCGCGGGACGATTGCGCTTGACGCGTTGTATGAATGAGCCGGTGCCATAAACAAAATCCATATAGCCTTTGAAGTTTTGATAGCCTTGTTCACTGTAAGGAAACCAGTTAGGTTCTTTAGGCAAGCGGCTGCGATTGGTGAGACCGGAAACCGGGTAAGTAAAGTTACGCAAACCCTCTGCACCGTGATAACGGCCAAAACCGCTCTGTTTGACACCGCCGAAGGGCAGTCCGGGATGTCCTATGTTTTTGATCACATCATTGATCGCCCAATTGCCAACATTTAATTGTGAAGCGACCCGTGTAGCCAACTCAATATTGCTGCTCCAGATGCTGGCGTTAAGTCCAAACTCGCTATCGTTAGCCAAGCGCAAGGCCTCTGACTCATCGGTAAAAGCCATCACCGGCAACAAGGGGCCAAAGCTTTCCTCGCGCATGACGCGCATGCCGTGATGCACATTCCATAACACCACAGGCTTGAGAAAATTGCCTTGTCTTTCCAAGGGGCCTGACGCTTTAGCGCCTTTGTCTATAGCATCCTGATATTGTGCCTGTACGACGTCTATCTGGGCAGCAGACGTCATCGCCCCCAGGTCGCCATACGGATCAGGGCCGACCTTGAGTTGGGCCGCGCCGGCCTTGAGCATTACCAAAAATGCATCGAAACAATTTTGCTGTACATATAAACGCTCCACCGACACACACACCTGGCCACTATTGGAAAATGCACCATAGAGCGCTGCAGCACAGGCTTTTTCCAGCTGCGCATCGGCAAATACCAGCATCGGATCTTTGCCGCCCAACTCCAGTATTACCGGGACGGGATGGCGGGCGGCACGTTGCATCACCGCACGACCTGCATGCAGACCACCGATAAAAAATATCAGATCGGGTGCCGCGTCGATCAGCTGTTCGCCGGTCTCTGCATCGCCCACTACGCATTGCACCAGGTCGCTGGGCAAATCCAGCTTGTCAAACAAATCAGCAATCAGTTGGCCAACAGGCAAGCATAATTCCGATACTTTAAAAATAACGGCATTGCCGGCAAACAACGCAGTCAGTATCGGCGCAACGGAGAGTTGAAAGGGATAGTTCCACGGCGAAATCACTGCAACCACCCCATAAGGGCGGCGGGCTATGCCTGCGGTTGAACCAGGAAAAGCAAAGGGTGAAGTGGGTACACCCTGGTAGCGCAGAATTTGCTTGGCGTGTTTTTGGTAGTAGTTTAACAGATCCAGCAAGGGGTAGATTTCCCCGAGCAGTGCTTCGGTACGCACCTTGCCCGTGCAAAGCCCTATTAGCTCGCAAATGCTGTCCAAGTTGTCCATTAATAGCTGACTGAACGGCAACAAGGTAACAGCGCGATCTTTAATCGGCATTCTGCTCCAGGTGTCTGCCGCCAGGCGTGCTGCGGCCATTTTCTCTGTTATGGATTGCGCATCGCTGACCTCAAAGTCGCCCAGCACCCTGCCATCGACAGGTGAAATCGCCTGGATAATAGACATGTCAGACTTTAGCCTTTTTCAGCCAGTTGCTGTGCTTGATATCGTTGAAGGCCACCTTGTACTTTTTGCAAATCAGCCTTGAGGAAATGCGTGCTGATTCATAGATGGTCGGCAAGCCGCTGCCCGGATGGGTGCCCCCGCCGACCAGATAGCAGTTGTCCAGTTCCTCAAAGCGATTATGCGGTCGCCAGTACAGCATTTGGCTGAATTTATGCGACAGGCTAAAGGTGGCACCCTTATAGACATTTTCATCAGTTTCCCACGTTTGCGGCGTAATGATTTTTTCACATTCGATATGATCGCGAATATCGCTCAGACCCAAGCGTGCGCCCAGCGTATCGAGTACCTGTTCGCGGACATTCTGGCAATGCGCCTGCCAATCGATACCGCTGTCATTGTTCGGCATGGGCACCAGCACATACAGCGCGGACTTACCTGCTGGCGCCAAACTGGCATCGCTGACCGTGGCGTTTTGCACATAAAACGAAAAGTCTTCGGACAGCGATTTTTTACTGAAAATATTGCCAATATTGCTGCGATAATCCTTGGCGAAGACAATGGTATGGTGCGGCAGGTCGTAAACCTGGTTCAGTCCCAAATACAGCATGAAAGTCGAGCAGGAATATTCACGTTTATCCAATTGACTACTCGCGTATTTAAGCAAGATGCCCGGTGCGACCAAGTGAGTCATCGCGTGGGCAAAATCAGCATTAACAATCACCTCATCGGCGAACACCTCTTCGCCACTCTGCAGTTTGACGCCTTTGACGACGCCCTGATCGATCACTAACGACTGGATTTCTGCATTCAGGTGTATTTCCCCACCTGCTTCCTGTATCACTTTGGCCATTGCTGATGCAATGCGGTTCAAACCACCTTTGACATGGAAAATGCCGTAGTCATGTTCCAGATAGGGCAACATTGTAAAAAGGGCCGGACAATCCCAGGGTGACATACCCAGATATTTCGATTGAAAGCAAAATGCCAGCCGCATTTTTTCCTGATTAAAATATTGACCCAAATTTTTAAAGATACTTTTCGGAAATGCCAACCACGGTAGCGCTCTTAGCAAATCCAGCGAAAAAAACGATAATAGCGATGAGTAATCTCGGGTTATGCAGGGATAGAGACGATTAAAGCGGCTGCGTTCATTGTCCATAAAACGCTCGTAACCCTCAGCGCCTTCGGCAAATACCCGTTCCAATTCTGCGCGCATGCGCTCCCTATCCGAGAAAATCGACAAGCTCTGGTCATCGTAAACCAGATCATACATAGGATTCAGCGGCATAAACTCAAGGTAATCCTCACTGCGCCGCCCACACAGTTCAAACATCTCATCCAGTACGCCTTTCATTAGTAAAAACGTCGGACCGGTATCAAAACAAAAACCGTCCAAATGTATCGCTCGGTTGCGGCCACCGACGTCCGGATTTTTATCGTAAATCGATACTTTAAAGCCACGATTGCTCAGCAACATGCCTGCGCATAAT
>CANNNN010000188.1 GCA_947506075.1 Methylococcaceae bacterium | reverse complement strand
GTATTTGTACCTTCGGTATCGAAACGTTGATATAGGAGTAATGCCTAAACCTATAGAGGTAGTGGCTTCATGAAACAGTGCTTATAGACATTTAACACAGAACGAACACTTTTGGGGGTTCTTCCACAGGACCCCTTAATAATAAAGGCGAGTCAGCATAATATGGGGGAAACTGCCCTGATTGATTTTGTCAGTCAAGTCATCGAAGAATGGCATGACTGGGGGAAGCTGATAGACATTCATACTGACATTCAACAGCCTTTACCTATAGTGACCTTCGATGAAGCCGTTTTTTCAGGATTGGACTTATTGCTGATCGATGATGACGCGATTATGCTCACTCGCTTTGCCAAACAGCTTACCGATGCCGGGCATCGGATAGGAACCTGTAGCAACAGTGACGCCGCGCTGCAGTATGTCATTGAGCACCAACCTCAAATGGTCATTATCAACGGGCACATGAAACTTGGCGGTGGCTTGGCGCTTTGCAAGATGCTTCGTTCATCTGACTTTGGGAAGAATCTTTACCTTATCATGTATGCAGCTACTGAAAACGAGGATGCTCTGGTTGAGGCTCTTGATGCAGGGATCGATGCATACTTAACCAAGCCCGTGAGTTTGCGCGTACTTCTGGCTCATATCCGGACAGGTCATCGTATTGTCTTGTTACAGCAGGAATTAGAAAAAGAAAGCCAAGACATTCAGCGCTATACTGCCGAACTGGCGTCAGCTAACCGCCGACTTCGTATATTGGCTAATACCGATATTCTTACCTGTTTGCCCAACCGTCGATATGCGCTTGAGCGTCTTGCGCAAGAGTGGGCGACAGCGCAACGATGCAAACTGCCTATGAGTGTCTTGATGCTGGATTTGGATCATTTCAAGTCTGTCAATGATACCTTTGGGCACGATGTTGGTGATCAGGTCTTGACGCACACGGCCAAGCTTATGAAAGAGGTCGCGCGAGCCAGCGATATTGTTTGTCGCTTGGGCGGTGAAGAGTTTCTGATTATCGCCCCCAATACCGCTGGTAGTGTTGCCCTGTTGTTGGCGGAACGCATCCGCAGTTCCATCGAAAAAAACCAATTTAAGGGACTGCTACAGCACCCGTTGATTACCGTTAGCATTGGCGTGGCAGGATCTGTGGATGCTAAGACGGGTTGGAATGAATTAATGAAACTGGCAGATCAGGCACTATATAGCGTCAAACACAGTAGTCGCAACAGGGTACTGCTAGCCAAAATTTAAACTCAGGGTCATTGCTTATTGATTTTCAACAAACCTAGCCCAGTGCAACAATTCATCATTTTTCAAGCATTGAAGACCCCAGAGTCAATAGAGGAGTGGTTCACGAAAGTGCATGGTTTGGAAAATGGCATACCGTCGCATGACACCTTGGGTCAGGTTAAAGTTGATGATAAATCCAATGAGATTACCGCCATTCCAAAATTGCAGTCACGGCTTGATATAGCTGGCGCTGTGACTACTATCGATGCAATGGGCTAGCAAGCACTGCAGCTCCCTGGTTAATGCAATATAGGGAAACAGGTTCGCAGGCAAAGGGCTATTAACTTCCTGATAACGCCGCTGGTAGCGGCTGATGATAGGTTTTTTCTCCGGCTGACCGAAGTATTCGGCACAGGTTTGAACCTTGCCAAGCAGAATAGTCTTAATTATGCCAGCCGTCGCTTGCTTCATATCCTCTTGCAAATCAGTCATTACCTTTCGTTCCCAGTAATCGTGCACAGGCAGCTTTGCCAGCTGCTCGTTGACCTGATCCAGGCCCAGATAATCGCTAATTTCATTTAACAATTTCAGAAGAATAACAAAATTCTGCGAGGTTTCGGCAGCCAATGAGACAACCAGTGGAAAATCGGTGAGTTTGGCTATAAACATCATTCGCAGTGCCAACGGGGCCGGGATTCCCTGTTGCCGGTATTGAACCAACTGCTCGGCAAACTCGGTGCAGTCACCGTTAAAATACTGTTCATAGTCATCTAAATGTCGGCGATAGCACTCAATTGTCTGTTCATTTGGCCGGATTTTTATTCCCTGTCTCAAGGTCCAGCGACAAAAACCGGCCAGCGTATTTTCCAGCAACAGCAAAAACTGATATTGCAGTTCAGCTTGCGCATTATTATCCAGCCCACTAATTGCCTGACGCAACGCATCACCGTCTAAAACCCGGTCAAACGTCAAATAACAGGCAACATGAGCCAGAGCATTTTCGCTGCCTTCGTCCAGATTTAAAAAACCGCACCCGGCCTGATTGATGATTTTATTGCTTATCAAGGTGGCTTTAATTTCATGGGCCAACGGATGAGCGGACAGATAATCCGGGTATTGCTTGCTGATCTGTTCGGGAAAATAGGCCAATAAATAACAGCTGCAACAGTCTTCGTTCAGTAATGCAGCTTGCTCCTGTATCAGTTGAGTCAGGTACATTTTGCTGGCGGCCATCAATACCGCAAGCTCAGGACGGGTTATGACCAAACCCGGTCTAGCCATGACTTCTTTGGCTTGCGGAAAGCACTCTTCCGCTCTATCGAACTTTCCTTCAGACTCCAGACGCTCAGCCAATTGCAAAAAAACCGCCGAACCTTCTTTGCAACGCAGCTGTTCCAGAGACAAACTCAGGCTTTGGGCAATATTATCAGCCAGCACCAACTGACACACCTCCTGAGTCATACTGATAAGTAATGACTGATAATCGGCGATCAGGTTTTTCTTTTGCAGCCCAACCAGGAATATTTTTAAATTCACCTCATGATCGGAGGTATCAACGCCAGCCGAGTTATCGACCGCATCGGTGTTAATCCGCCCTCCCCTCAGACTGTATTCGATACGCGCTTTTTGGGTAAAACCGAGATTGGCTCCTTCGCCAATAACAACAGCGCGTATATCCTTCGCATCCACCCGCACATTATCATTCGCCCTATCACCGACCTCCTTGTGATTTTCTGTGCTGGCTTTTACGTAAGTACCGATACCGCCCAGCCACAATAATTCCACCTGAGCGGTCAGCAGATATCGGATCAGAGATTCGCCATCCAGGGTTTTATAGCGTAAACCCAAGCAGTGCCTCAACTCAGCAGATACCGGGATATCCTTGGCCGATCTTAAATAAACCCCGCCACCAGCGGAAATAAGCGTCCGGTCATAATCATTCCAGCTGGAGCCTGGCAACTCAAACAAGCGCTTGCGTTCCTTAAACTCGGCATCGCTATCGGACGGATTGGGGTCGATAAAAATATGCGCTCCGCTAAAAGCAGCCAGTAGCCTGATACACGGTGACAGCAACATGCCGTTGCCAAACACATCGCCGTCCATGCTGCCGATACCGACGACAGTAAAGGCTTCATGTTGTATGTCTTTGCCTAGTTCCCGAAAATGGCGTTTTATACATTCCCAGGCACCCCGAGCAGTAATACCCAGTGCTTTATGGTCATAACCCAAAGAACCGCCGCTGGCAAATGCATCGCTCAGCCAAAATCCGTATTCTGCCGAAATAGCATTGGCAATATCGGAAAACTGCGCCGTGCCTTTATCGGCGGCTACTACCAGATAGGGGTCGGGATCATCGTAAATAACGAGGTTCCGGGGTTTGACGATGTTACCGTCGATATAATTGTCAGTTAAATCAAGCAAACCGCGTATCAGTTTCAGATAGGCCCGCTTTCCGGCTTCTTTGATGCCCAAGCTGGAGTTTAGCAGCGAGGGCTTTGAAGCATTCTTTTTAACGATAAACCCGCCCTTGGCGCCTGTCGGAATAATCAGCGCGTTTTTGCTAATCTGAGTTTGCATCAAACCTAGAATTTCAATTCTGAAATCATCGGGACGATCCGACCAGCGGATGCCGCCCCGGGAAATTTTCCCGCTACGTAAATGTATGCCTTCCATATCAACTGCGTGCACATAAATCTCGTTTTGCGGCTTGGGCGCCGGCATATCGAGAATACCCAGGTTATTAATTTTAAAAGCGATGAAATAATCAGCAAGATCGCGCCGCAAATGAAAATTGCAGCGCATCGTCGCATCAATCAGATTAAACAGGTTACGCAAAATCCGGTCATCATTAATATCGGAAACTGAAGCGATGCTGTCCTGCAATTGCATGCGTAGCGGAAAAGAAACTAGCTCGTCCCTGACTGCCGGATCATCCCAGTCAGGATTTGGCCTAAAGCGCCCTTCAAAGTAATTAAACAAGCCCTGCGCAACCGGTGGATTGTTTAGCAAGGCACGATGAACACTGGACCTTGTTGTTTGATACCCCAGTTGCAAATAATAATTCCGGTATGCCCTGAGCACATCTATTTCCTGCCAGGCCATGCCAATCAATATACACAGCTTGTTCAGCGCGTCATTCTCAACAGCCCCATCCATTACTCTTTGAATGGTTTCCAGCATCCTGCCTCTTAACTTACTGAATGAAGCACACTGGCTTTTCGCAGCCTTGATCGTGAAACTTTTGATAAACAGGGTATAGCCATCGATCACAATCGGAAACTGCACCTGATCCATGACTCTTAGATGCATATTTTCCAGAACCGGAATGTATTCGTCCAGATAACGCGGCTGAGAGCTGTAAAAATGCAGTCGGTAATGATCGATAGTCTTGCCGGGATTTAGCAGGCTAATCTGTTGCTTATCTGAAGTCAGAACCTGCTCGAGATGCAGCATATCTTTTAGCGCATAACGCGGGGGAACTAATGCTTGGTATTCAGTCGAAAACGCAGCATGGTATTTTTGCCACAAGGCTTGACCTGCTTGTTTGCCTAGAGCCCTTACCGCGAGTTGCTGCAAGCCCATAGGCCAAGCTTTAGTAGATTTGTTCAATGACTTATCCGATTAGTTGTAAAAAGTCTTGTAGAGTAGCTGAGCTTAGTCTCGTCGGCCGAAATAAGCCAGTTCGAGCGAGTGCAAGATCTGGCGTTATGCGGCTGGCATGGTAAGTCAGCTAACGGGTGAAAGTCCAGTCATTGCAAGGTGAAAGAGAAAATGTAGGCGAAGGCAAGGGTGCCCAAAGAAAGTTCCGTTAGCTTCCCTGTGGCGTAGCTAACGAAACGAAAGTAAAATAATAAAATACCGAGGCCTGAGCGGCTTCGATGTGCAAAAAAACGTATTAAACCGCTTTGCGCTTGCGAGCAAACCCCGTCAAACCTAGCAATCCCGCACCAACCAAACAGCAGCCGGAACAGGTATCGCCGCGACTTCGCCGGTAATTTGCAGATTGTAATCACCGATGGAACCTAAATAGCCGCTGGCATTGGCGCCAACGCCATGGAAAATCACATCAGCAACATAGTGATTGCCAGCTTAAATGTGTAGCTGTCATGTCGTTTAATCAATTCAGTACTCTATAGGATCATCTTATCAGAATTACACTGGAGAAGTCGGACAG
>CANNNN010000187.1 GCA_947506075.1 Methylococcaceae bacterium | reverse complement strand
TATTATTGACTTAAGTTAAGTAGCCCTCTCCAGCGGGAGAGGGTTGGGTGAGGGGAAATAAAAATGAAGAAAAAACTTATTTTGATTCCCCTCATCCCCGCCTTCTCCCGCTGGAGAAGGAGTAAAGTTACTGGTGTAGATAGCTATACCCCATGGGACAAAGGGCTGCCATCCTTAAGTCACCAATATTGCCTTACCCCATAATCCGTTACAATCAGAATAAAACGCCTAAATTACTTACCCGTTACCTTAAGCTAAAACCGGAAAATGTTTTCCCAAGTTCCATGGATAGAAGGTATTAGTTCTATCCTTCCTGATGATCGATACCCGCCTGTTCGGTGATGCTTTTAGGGAAGGCCTTTTTGACTTTAACACCCAGATCGACAAAGCTGCTGGCCTGACGAATCAGGTTGCCGTTACCCTGGGTTAATTTGTTCATCACTCCGTCATAGGTGCTATGGACCGTGCTTAGCTGTTTGCCCAGTTTATCCAGGTCATCGACAAAGCCCCGAATTTTGTCGTAAACGATGCCGGCCTTATCGGCGATAGCGCGTGCATTTTCATTCTGCCGCTCGTAGCGCCAGATGTTTTCGATGGTGCGCAACGTGGCTAATAATGTGGTCGGCGTGACCACGATGATTTTATGCTCGAACGCATCGCTAAATAGGCGTTCATCAGCCTGAAAAGCGGCGATGAACGCGGCTTCAATCGGCATGAATAATAATACAAAATCCAGCGATCTTAAGCCCTTCAAACCCGAATAATCCTTGTTGCTTAAGCCCTTGATATGTTCGCGTACCGCCTCGGTATGCTGGTTAAGGGCGACGATGCGCTCCTGTTCGTCTTCGCTTGAACAATAGCGCTCATAAGCAATCAACGATACCTTGGAATCAATCACCACGTCCTTCTCTTCGGGAAGACGGACGATCACATCCGGCTTGAATAGCCTGTTGTCCTGATCCCGGAATGCGCCCTGCGTTTCATACTCGATGCCTTTGCGTAGTCCGGATTTTTCCAGCACGGTTTCCAGAATCATTTCGCCCCAGTTGCCCTGAGTCTTCTTGTCGCCTTTTAACGCGCGGGTCAGGTTGAGGGCTTCCTGATTCATTTGCGCGGTATCGCGGCGCAAGGAAACGATTTCCTCGCGCAAGGAAATTCTATCCTTGTTCTCGTTGTCATAAACCGTTTCTATACGTTGCTTGAACTCGCCGAGTTGTTCCCTTAGCGGCGTGACGATATGATCCAGACTGGTTTTATGGTGTTCGGTAAATTGCTTGCTGCGGTCATCGAAAATTTTGCCGGCCAGATTTTCAAACTGGGTGTTCAGGCGCAGTTCCGCATCAAGCAGCAACTTTAACTTTTCTGCGGTGTTTATGGCCTGTTCCTCTATGCGGGTCTGCAACGCGGCATTCTGGGTTTTGGTTTCTATAAATAATTGTTGCAGCTGTTTAAATTCTGCCTCCAGGCCTTGATACTGTTTTAGTTTTTCTTCCAAAACGGCACGTTCGGTTAAATATTGCTGCTTATCTTTGCCGTTTAGCATTCGCATTGCAAACGCGCCTAGCAAAAGCCCTGTTAAGGCCCATAACAGTGGAGGAAGGTTGTTGATAAAATTCATCTGGGATTAGTTAAGCGTGTAAGTCTGGGCAGTAAAAGCACGTAAGAGTCTGTTTTTTATATCTTCCTGTCAAGGTATTTCGTGCACATTCGGCGCTGAGCCGAAACCATAAAAAAAGCCCGCCGGTACAGTATACAGGCGGGCTTTTGTGTTACTGCGATGCTAGAGCGTCTCGGCCGTCGTTCCCGCGCAAGGCGTGGGATCGATAAAATTTTAACTAAGTTTAATTACGGCAACAAGCTAATACGGTTTTTAGGACCAGGTGCTACGAGACCATTGACGCCAAAATAATTTCCCAGCGCATCCAAATCAAGCGCGCCACCCAGACGGTTTGTGCCTTGTATTAACGCATAAAGCTGATCGCCGCCATCGGCCATGAAGTTATTCACCGATACGCGGTAGCTGGCAACCGGATCAACCGTAACGCCGTTGATCTTGATGCTGGCTGGATCGACGTTATCACAAGCCGTGCCCTTTTCCTTCCATTCATAACTAAAGCCTGTCGAGACCTGCAGTATACGGTTAAACGGTTGTCCACCGACAGGAGCAGTGGCAGGATACCCTGCAGTACAACCGGTAAACTGCTGTTCCAGCAACAGGTGAATTTGCGCGCCAGTCAATGTTAAAGAGACCAAGGTATTGCCGAAGGGTTGAACGGTAAACGCTTCACTGTAAGTCACGTTGCCATTGCCTTCGCCGAGAGAGCTTTGGGCATAAGTCAAATCAGCGCGTATGCCGCCGGGATTCATGAAAGCCACCACGGCTTCGCCAAATCCGACGCCTTGGGTTTCCAACAACTGCGCATCGGCAATCACATCGCCCAACGCCGATTCCCCTGCAGGGCTAAGGGTACGGGTGATATCTGCACTGATAGTTCCGATCACACGATTGGCAACCGGCGTAGCGATAGCTTTGTACTTATCAACAATGGCTTTAATCGAGGCGCTGGGCGTTACAGTTGCATTCGTGCGATCCACGACGACATTCTTTGCCGTAACAGCAGTAACTTCGCCAGACTTTTTATCAACCGTCATGTCGATATCGGTTAATACTTTACCTTGTGCGCTAGCGCTGGTAACCGAAATCAAACGACCCTTTTTGTTCGCGATTTGGCAATTGTAGGCTTGATGGGTATGGCCTGAGATCACCAGATCGACTTCATTATGCAACTGATTAACGATAGCCTTGATAGGGGAGTTATCAAGATCGCCAACGCACTGATTGATAGTTTCAACGCTTTGCGTAGTCGGCACGACGCCGCCCTGATGTATCAACACCACGATAGCTTCGGCACCACGCTCGCGCAATTTTGGGATTAGCGCATTAACTGATGCTGCTTCATCCAGAAACGTAAGTCCAGCCACGCCGCTGGGCGTAACGATGGTCGGAGTTTCTTTCAAGGTCATGCCGATAAAACCAACCTTAACGCCGTCGACTTTTTTGATAGCATAGGATGGAAAAATCGTTTTACCGGTCGCCGTTTCCACGACGTTGGCAGCCAGAAATTTAAACTTCGCGCCTTCAAACGGCACGGGCGTTCCTACGTCGACACCGCGACAGGTGTTCGGATCGGTCGGATGACAGCCGCCGCTTTGCATGCGTTTCAATTCATCTTTGCCCTCATCAAACTCGTGATTGCCGACCGAATTAAAATCCAGTCCCAGACGATTCATTGTTTCAATCGTGCCTTCGTCGTGGAACAGCGCCGATACCAAAGGCGTTGCGCCGATGATGTCGCCAGCCGATACGACTACCGTATTCGGGTTTTGGCTCTTCAGATTGGCGATATAACCGGCCATCCAGTCCACGCCGCCCACTGGGATATTGGTTGCAACAGCACTGCTAGGCGTTAGCCTGAATGATCCCGGCGATTCCAGTTGACCGTGAAAGTCGTTGAACGCGACGATTTTGATGGTCGCAATTTGGTGAGGTCTGTGCTTGTCAGATTCGTGGCTTTCGTCATCATGAAAATAGTCGTCCTCTGCTTGAGGCTTATCAGCATCAGCCTGAGCGGATAGAGCCGACATCAGCAATGCGGCGATAAAAATTTTATTTTTGATCATTAAGGTTTACTCCAATAAAAAAATGACTGTTTAAATTACAGTGGATTGACGTTTACGACGCGTGATTGCTCCAAAGCCAGCCAAAACACTGGTAAACAGCCAGACAGCAGCAGGGACGGGGACGGCTGAGACGGCAACATCGGCGACATAGGTTAAAGAGCCGAAACCGTCATCACCATCTACTGATTGATAGGAAAACCGTGCATCTCCAAGTGAGCCTGTTGCCGAACCAGATCCCAACGAAAATTTAGGTTCGAAGTTGTTCACCGAATAATTAACACCCAAGAACACGCCGTTCTGAAAATCGGCGGTGGACGTAAAATCTTCATTGGCAAGTGTAAAAGCAGTAGAAGACAAAAAATTAAATGACAGCGATGACAGATTTATTAATTCTGATCCTGAGTTAGTCAATGTTGCATCGTTGTAGACAAAACTACCGGTATAACTTGTATCAAGCAGCGAACCCGAATCAGTGACGCCGCTAAACGTGTAACCCACTAGCGCCGCTTCAGAACTTGGCGCAATCATCATCAAAGCACCGCACAAACTGACGGTGGAAGCGATTTTTAAAAACTTAAACATAAAATCATCCTAAAATTAGTAGTTCAAGACCCGCCAGCCGGTTACGAAAGGCGGGTCTTGAGTGAAAGTAAAACAGCCTAGAAAATGAAATTAGCTGCGTTGTTCAGATTAGCGACGCTGACATTGTTAACCACGATTAAGGCCCTTTGTACCGCAGGGCCCGCTTCGTCGGCGTCGATGTAAACGAGGGTGTTCGAACCCGAGGCGACAAACTTGACTATACCCTCGGCGATTGGATCGGCGCCTTGATAGCCCAAGCTAAGCAGCAATGCAGTCAACGCAATCCGGTCTTGACCCACAGTAAAGTCGGTGATCGTATCGATACCGTCAGCCGTGCTTACATAGACGAATTCGTCAGCATTCAAGCCACCCGTCAAGGTATCGGCGCTGCCCAAACCGGTGATTCGGTCTTTAGCAGCGGTTCCAACCAGGATATTCTTGGCCGCAGTGCCCTCGATAATGTTGATGTTTTCGCCCAAATGCAGACCGATGATCACAGGGTCGTGATCCGAAGTCCGGTATTGATCGGCGGCATACAACGGAAGAGCAGCAGGTTTCGCTTCGAAAGCGGCTTCACCGGCATCTTTGATCGTGTCGTTGTAGTCGAAAGACACAGGCTCGTCAGCATTGATATGCCAATCTTCGGTTCCGGTGACTTGCGGCAGCAATGTACTATTGGCCAGTGCGTGGTCGAGATAACCGGTTTGGCCGTCAAAGACATAAGAATAAGCCGAATCACCGCCAAAGGCTTTAACCAGGTTGGTGTAGTCGTCAGCAGTATTGGCTGTATTATCAGGACCATTTTCAATCGCCTTGATCGGATCTTCCTTCGCGTAGCTGTTCAAATCGCCGATAATCAAATAATCGGGATCAAAGCTGTTGGTAGGATCCGTATTCAACCAGTCGACGATTGCCAGCGCCGCATCTCTGCGGGTCAGGTTGCAGTTGCCTTGACCGTCAAGCGCATCAGGTTCTGTACAGGCCGAACCTTTAGATTTGAGGTGATTGACCGCAATCGTCAGTTTTTCGCCGCCGACAGTTTGACTGAAGGTTTGCGCCAGCATCGGACGATTTTTGGTGTCGATAAAGCGGGCATCAATACTGGTCGTCAACAGTTTGTAACTGCCGACTGCCGACACGGTTGAGGGCTTGTAC
>CANNNN010000186.1 GCA_947506075.1 Methylococcaceae bacterium | reverse complement strand
TCTCCACGGAAATCACAATGTCCCCGAGGTAGCCGTCGGGCGCGGCAGATTTTCGTTCATGCTTTCCAGCGTAGACTGTGCGACCTCCTGCTTGACCGGTTCGACATCGTCTTTACTCAGGACTTTGTAGCTGATGATTTTTTTGCTGATTTTATGTGTCATTGGTTTAGCCTCAGAACTTGCCATAGTAGCCTTCTTTCAAGGCATCAAAAAGGTTGGCGGCGCTGTGTATTTCGCCGTCGTATTCCACGTCTTCATTGCCTTTAAATTCCACGACATGGCCGTCTTCCAGCGTGAACTGGTAGGTGGTGTTTTCCAGGTCGGATTCTTTAACCAATACGCCTTGAAAAACTTCAGGATTAAAACGGAAGGTGGTGCAGCCTTTCAAACCTTTGTCGTAGGCGTATTCGTAAATAAATTTGAAATCTTCATACGGATAATCGGTAGGCACGTTAGCCGTTTTGGAGATCGACGAATCTATCCATTTTTGCGCCGCCGCCTGAACATCGACATGTTGGGTCGGGGTCACGTCATCCGCCGCGATAAAATAGGCCGGCAATTGATGCGCCGGATTGTCGCTGTAAGGCATCGCGTCGCTATTGATCAAAGCGCGGTAAGCCAAAAGTTCAAACGAAAATACGTCGATTTTTTCCTTGGATTTTTTTCCGGCACGGATCACGTTCCGTGAATAATGATGCGCAAAGCTTGGCTCTATGCCGTTGCTGGCGTTATTGGCCAGAGACAGGGAAATTGTGCCGGTCGGCGCAATGGAGCTGTGATGGGTAAAGCGAGCGCCGGTTTCAATCAGGTCGGCGAACAGTGTCGGTTCTTCTCGGCCCAGTTGCTGCATATAGCGACTGTATTGGGTGTGCAACAGTTTTCCGGGTACCCGGTCGCCGACTTTATGGCCATCGGCAATCATTTCCGGGCGTTTGTGCAGCATTTCGCCGGTCACGGTAAACATCTGTTCCATGATCGGGGCGGGGCCTTTTTCTTTGGCCAGTGACAGACCTGCTTTCCAGCCTTCGACCGCCAATACCTTGGTCACTTCTTCGGTAAAGTGCAGTGAATCTGCATCGCCGTAGCGCATGCCCATCATGGTGACTGTCGAACCGAGTCCGAGATAGCCCATGCCGTGGCGGCGCTTGTTGGTAATTTCTTCGCGTTGCTGGGGCAGGGGCAGGCCGTTGATTTCAACCACATTGTCCAGCATGCGGGTGAAGATTTTGATGGCTTTGCGGTAAGTTTCCCAGTCGAAACTTGCTTCGCTGGTAAATGGTTTTTTAACGAAGCGGGTCAGGTTGATCGAGCCTAGCAGGCAGGAGCCGTAAGGCGGTAACGGTTGTTCGCCGCATTGTCCGGTTACTAGACCGTTAAATATAACGGTATTATGATCAATCTGAGTAGTATCAAAAACCGCTTCTTTCCCAATATAAATGATTTCTGAAATTTCGCTCAAATGGTTTTGTTTTTGTAGAAGTTTTTTATCGGTTTTCCACGCATAATATTTTTGATTTTTTTTGTCGCCTAGAAAACCAATTTCCTGCATAAATTGTTCACGCGATTGTCCGTCAATAATAAGTTCATAATCCGCTTGGCATGAATATGCTTTTTGTCCGCCTTTACCATCAGGTAACATTCTTAAGGAAGCATCACGACGCTTGCGAATTCGAGAAAAGACCGCAAAATTGCTTAATAGTATTTGTATATCTTTGAGTAATGGACCGTGAGAAGACGCTAATCTAACTGAGCAAGATTTGCTATTTCCTGAGATATTAACCGTACCATCCGCTTGGAATAAAGCACTTAAATACGCTTTTACACAGTCTTCATTGCCTTGCCAAATAACTTCAGGAACACTGAGTTTGCTGGCTTTATTAAAACCATAAAATTCCAATACTCTCGCCAATAGCACTGAGCGAATCATAATCAAATTGCGATCAGGAATTGCGACGGCCGAAACCGTATAGCTTCTCTGTGCGTTATGTTGTAAAGCAGTTGAGGCTAATAATTGATTAATATAAGCAACTAATTTTGGTGCAAAACCACGGTCATCGTTCCACAAATTAATAACGGCGGCTTGTTGCTGTTTACCTCTATTTGTGAAATGACCATCACCGGTGATTAATCCCAATAAGGTGCCAAAGTTCTTATCTCCTTGTTGTCCAAATTGACCTTTTCCGGATTGAATAAGTAATTTGTCACCTAATTTTAAATCTTTTAATTTGATTTTCCCTTGGTCGGTATAAAAGTCATGCCAAGCGGTTGCTTTAATTTCATAACCATCGCGTGTAGTTACTCGGTAAATGTCTGCCGAGGCGGCCGTCATAAAGGCAGGTTTGGCAGGTCGTGTAGTTGTTCCTTTATCTTTTAAACCGAGTGCGCGATGATCGACTGTTACATTTAATGCAGCTCCACTGGCGTAAAGGTCGCCAATTTTTGTCATGCCGTATTGAGTATGTAAGCGGGTATCAGCCGTTACACACGGGTTTGTCGCCCTGATCTTCTCGCAAAACCAGTTGTTGTTCATCTCGTTGACTTTGTCGATCAGGATAAAGCCCGGTTCGGCATAATCGTAAGTTGAGCTCATGATAATGTCCCACAAACGGCGCGCGGGCATGGTTTTGCTTATTTTGCAGGCAATCAGACCGTCATCGTTAAGGATGTAACCATCAATACAAGGCAGGTCGCGCCAGATGATAAGCTTGCTGTCGGTCAAATCCAGATTGTCGAGTTTGACTTCTTTTTCGGTGACGGGGAATGACAGCGACCAGGGCAAGTCGTTTTTTACCGCCTCGACAAACTCGGTGGTGATTAACAGCGACAGGTTAAACTGGCGCAATCTCCCGTCTTCGCGTTTGGCGCGGATAAATTCGACCACATCGGGATGGCCGACATCAAAAGTCGCCATTTGTGCGCCGCGTCTGCCGCCTGCGGACGACACGGTAAAACACATCTTGTCGTAGATGTCCATGAACGATAGCGGCCCGGACGTGTAAGCACCTGCTCCGGAGACATAGGCATTTTTGGGTCTTAGGGTCGAAAATTCATAGCCGATTCCGCAGTTATGGATGACGGCCAAGCCATTATTACCAGCCAAGTAGTTGTTGTGTTTAGCAACGGTAAAATCATAAAAAGTCTCGCCGATAGCCAAATTGCGTTTGATGCTTTTGACTGGACGCAGCTGGCGCACAAAATCAATGTCAGCGGTCAATTCGGGGAACTTTTCAGCCCATTTGTCCAGGTATACCCGGCTTACCGTCAGCTGCAGATGTTTGCCATGATATAAGCCCACCGCCTGTTTTTCCAAATAGCTTAACTCGGATAGCTTGGTTTCAAGAGCGGATCGTAAAGCTGAACTGATTAGATAATGATCGTATTGACCGGACTGGGACTGATGCTTGTTAATGCGATTTTTTTTGCCGCTATCCGCCATAAAGGCACAGAGTTTAACTAAAAACGCTGAATCGGATATTTTAACGCTATAGCCACCGGCATCTTTAATGAGCTTGCCATTATATTCATGCGAGCGTTCTTTTCGTTGTGTGATAGCACCATGAACACCAAATAAAGCCAACAGGCTTTGTATTTCATCTGCAAATAGGGCGCTTTGACAGCTTAAAATCGCGCTGCCGTGCTCTGTAGAAACAGTGCCATCGGTATCTATCAGGCCAGCCAGGAAGGGTAAAAAATGACGGTCGGGGGTTTGTTTAATCCACTGCGGCACTTTAAGCGTGTGGCTTTTTTTTCCGGTTTGATGATCAAACAATTCACTTGGCGCACTGGCTTTAAAGCTGGCGACGGTAAAATCCCATACCGGTGTATGGTTAGCCGTGACCGTAGAGACTACATGGGCTTGACAAGCATAAAAACGTTGAAAAAACAGCGCGTAACGCTCGACGACTTCGCGTTCTGCAGCGCGTATTTTAAACACCAGACGTTTGCCATAAACATTGGCTTTGGTCTGCCACTTTTCACGCGTAGATAAATAAGTGATATGTTTTTCGTAGGCTGAACCATCGCCCAGATGCGCGCCGGCAAACCATGCTTTTAATGCTGATTTTTTATCAGCCTTCCAGGGCAGTTGGTAATGAACCATGGCGTCGGTGTTGTTGATGTGATCGGCGCGAACGTATTGTAATTTATCGTCCCTGTAGACCAGCACCGGATGCTTGATCGAGGTGGTCAGCGTACCTAGATGAGAACCTATTTCAATATTTTCATCGGTAGGCACCAGGGTGGTCATGTGCTTTAAGATCGGGCGCATCTCAAAACGTTGCGCTTCGCGGTCATAACTTAGAATGTGTTGATGTTGCTCAGTGACCGCCTGTTGTGCGGTGACATAGCCTTGTTCAGTACATACCAGCGTATCAGGCGCAACACAGCCTGCCTTTAACGTAAGTCCCGCCTCATGGACCTTGTGCAAAATATCATCCATAGAATCGGCGATGGTGCCTGATACGGTGCAGTTGATCGTCGAGGTGGCCGGTTTGTGTTCCAAAGCACCGGCATTGGAAATAATACGTCCAGCCGGAATAGCGCCCTGACGTAACACCCATAGAAAATCCTTGTAACACTGCTCCTGTTTGGTTTTACCTTTTTCGACTTCGGAAAGAGCTCTGGCAACCCGTTGGTAGGTTTCATCGATGGTTTCGTCAATCGCCACGCCGTCTTTGGTTTTTAGCCGGTATTTGGTATCCCAAATATCCATCGAAGCGTCTTGGAAAGGTATTTCGGTCACGGTGTTTGGGATGACGTGTAGCTTGGTCGGCATGGTGATGACTCGGACAATAGTGAAAATGTAATAGTGAACCTGATTAGGGTGGTCTATCGATATCTAGTGATTATACGGATAGATAGACACAATATATAGTGTTTAATCGAAAAAAATAAAACCACCTATTAAACCAAACGCTTACAACGCAACTGCCTATTCAGCCAGAAAATCACCGCTTTGATGTTGCCACATGGCGTAGTATTTGCCTTGTTGAGCGAGCAATTGGAGATGCGTACCTTGTTCTAAAATTTTGCCTTGTTCCAGCACGATAATTCTATCCATCGATAGAATGGTGGATAGACGATGGGCAATGACTAAGGTGGTTTTGTTTTTAATCAGCTCAAAAATAGCCACCTGAATCTTTTTTTCAGTCAATGAATCCAAGGCGCTGGTGGCTTCATCTAGAACCACAATCGGCGCATCTTCCAGAAAGGCGCGGGCTATCGCGATGCGCTGTCTTTCACCGCCTGAAAGCTTGATGCCGCGTTCGCCGACCAGTGTGTCGAATTGTTCGGGTAACTGTTCGATAAACTCAAGGCAGTGGGATTTTTTAGCAACCTCAATTAGCCGGGCTTCGGAAACGTCCGCGCCCAGCGTGATATTGTCCCGTATCGAGCGATGAAATAAATCCGGCTGTTGCGGCACCATGGATATTTGTGATC
>CANNNN010000185.1 GCA_947506075.1 Methylococcaceae bacterium | reverse complement strand
CTCAATTCGTGGATCTTTCAGGCTTGAAAAATGGTCTAATAAATTGCTGCTCATTGGGTAATCCTCAAAAATCCCAATTGATAGTGATTAATGACCTGTTTTTAAAGTGCTTTTAATGCGTTTACCCTGTGTAAATAATGAGAAGTTACTAAAAAAGCCAGCAAATATGAGATGATGCTAATTTACTTGATGAACTTATCAGTACACTTCTTCCAAAACCTTATTGTTACCGCTTATTTATGAAAATTGCTTCAGTCGCACTATTGATAGTCCTGCTTAATGGTTTGCTGGGCTGGTTGACCAACCTACCCCAGGACGCTGGTCCGGATGTACCGTCAGGAAAACTTAACAGCCTGTCTTTCGCACCGTTTCGGGAAGGACAGGGACCCATGGATGACAAATTCCCCAAACCGGAGCAAATTGACGCCGACTTGCGCCTGATGGGTGAAAAAACTTACTCCATTCGCACCTATGCCAGCGCGGAAGGCAGTATGCCGGTTATTCCGGCCTTGGCTCAGAAGCACGGTTTGAAGATGATTCAAGGCGCCTGGCTGGGTTCTATCAAGGCTGGCAATAAAAAAGAGGTCGACGAAGTCATCCGCTCCGCCAATGAGCATCCCGACGTTGTCAAGCGGGTCATCGTCGGCAACGAAGTGTTGTTAAGGGGCGACCTGAAACCCGAGCAACTGATCGAATACATCAGGGAAGTAAAGCGAGCAGTTAAACAACCGGTTTCTTATGCCGATGTCTGGTCTATGTATGTTAAATATCCAGAGTTAATCAAGGAAGTGGACTTTATCACTATCCATATTCTGCCCTACTGGGAAGATGAACCTATCACCGTGGAGCAGGCACCAGCCCATATTGAACGTATTTTCAAGCAGGTTCAACAGGAGGCCGATGCGATTGCGCCCGGCAAACCAATACTGATCGGCGAATCGGGCTGGCCGGGTGCCGGACGTCAACGCGGCTGGGCTGTGCCTAGCGTAGTCAACGAAGCAAAATTTATCCGCGCATTAATTCAGGTGGCCAATAAAAACGGCTTTGATTACAACATCGTTGAAGCCTTTAACCAGTCATGGAAAAGCCAGCTTGAAGGCGTGGTCGGAGCAAACTGGGGACTTTATACCGTTAACGGTAAAGAAGTTTTCCCATTAACCGGCAAGGTCTATGAAAATCCTGATTGGGTTAAAGGCATTATCGTTTCGACATTACTTTTTGCCGGCATCATTGCCTGCTGCTGGAAACCGCTACAAGCCTTATCGACTTGGCGGCTCATGTTTTTTCTAGTATTATCGCAACTGTTTACATTGCTGCTGTCCAGTATGACAAAAGACCTCTGGTACACCAGCTATAGCGACTGGCAGCGTCTACAGACAGCACTGACTGTCGGATTAAACGCGCTGTTAGCCGGCTTGATCTTGCGGCGCAGCTACGACCTGTTAGCCCACCGGGCAGCTCATCTAAAAGTTGGCGCCTGGATATACATGCTTTATATGCTGTTTGCCGGATTTGCCGTTTATAAAACTTTCGGCCTGGCGATAAACGGGCGCTACATCAGCTTTCCGACAGCAGCCGTTTACATCCCTGTTGCAGGCATCTTCGGCTTAATGTTGATCAGTTATATTAGCGAAAGCCGATGGTCATTAAAAAGCATCGAGATCAACAGATTAACCGGACACTTAAGCGCCAAAGCCGATCTGGATAAGATCATGGGCTACGGTTTGCTGGCCGGGGGCTTGATGCTTGTGATCTGGGAAAGCAAAGCTTTTATGATCAGCCGCGACTTTATTCTCGCTTACCCCGAGGTCAGCAACAGAATCGGCATAGCTTTGGTTTTTTCGGTGACTAACTGTCAATTGGTGGAATGGCTAATGTGCCTGTTGCTGCTCACGTTACCGCTGCTGGTTAGTGACCATAGATCAGGCAAAGCAAGCACAGGGGCCGTTTCGCACTGATACTTCAGTATCTGGTAAAACCTGAACACGGGAAGTGGGCGCAAGATCATGCATCCATTTCCAATGTCACTCTGAAAGTGTGTTACTTTAGCGAGGGTGATTTTTGAACTAAATTACCCCGCCAGAAAACTAGCGGGGCATTTTATGTGCAGCTATCTAAGGCTCATCGGCACGTAATACCGAACTTTGCTGCTGATCTTTCAAGCTGGAATATAATCTTCGTCTAGCAGTGCTATTAAAGCAGACAACCGATCTACTTTTGCTACCTTAGCGTATCTTTACGAATTACAAACCATCAATTACTCCTAAATCTGCATGCTGTTTTGTATCTCGCACACTCCTATCGGCTTACATTATCAGGAATAACAATGAATTTTAAAAACTGGTGGTTTTTCCGCAATACAACAAAGAAAAAAAAATCCCAAAAAAACACCTACACCTCATTGGAAAAAATTTTTACTCCGGTTAATGATCTTGTCATCGGCATGTATATAGTCGAGCTTGATAAACCCTGGCTGGAAACCGCTTTCATGTTCCAGGGCTTCGAGTTAAAAACTGAAGCCGAACTTCAGTCTGTCAAAGATACCTGTGAGTACGTGTATATTGACATGACCAAAAATAAAAAAGAGCAAGGCCCTATCATTGAACATATTGACTCATCACCCCATAACAAAGCTATTTTTGATTATGGCGCGCCTCCTCAAATAATAAGCGTCTTTGAAAAGCAAATTTCAAATGCCGAGAAAGTCTACGTAAGCAGCGGAGCCTTGGTAATTGATTTTATGGATAAAATCGCCAAGGGTGGCGGCATTGATGTCAAGCTTGCCAAACAGGCTGTAGCAGAATGCGTCAACAGTGTTTTGCATTCCCCCGATGCTATTTTATGGCTCACCCAATTAAAAAAGAAAGATGAATACACCTCTCAACATAGCTTGAATGTTTGTGTTTTATCTATCGTCCTTGGCCGACACATCAATCTTTCAGAAGTTCATCTTAATGTCGTCGGACTTTGCGGCATGATGCACGACATGGGCAAGATGCTGGTACCGCTGGAAATTCTCAATAAACCAGGCACACTGGACGATGAAGAGAAGTTAATCATGCAATCGCATACTTCGCTGGGTTATGAGTTGTTAAAATCCAGCGATGAAATGCACCCCTGCGCCATAGATGTCGCACACAGCCACCATGAACGCTTGGATGGCAATGGTTATCCCCGTAAAATCAAGCAGACTTATCTGACGCAATACACCCGAATTGTAGCAATTGCCGATGTCTATGACGCTATGACCAGTGACCGGGTCTATCAAAAAGGCAGAACCCATCTTGAAGCAATTAATATTATGAGTAACCTGGCAAACCATCATTTGGATGAAGCGCTTGTTATCAAATTTATTGAGAGTATTGGCGTTTATCCGCCGGGCTGTCTGGTGCAAATGACCAATGGCGCGATTGCAATTGTGGTGGAAGTAAATGAGAAAATGAAATTGCGACCCAAGATTATCATCATCCTGGATGAAGAAAGAAATCCTGTCCCGGAAGCAGTCATTAATTTGTCAGCCATGGGCACAGACAAATGCGGCGCTGTTTATACCATTAAAGGTATCGTCAGGGCCGAAGACTGGCATATTGACGCCAGCAAATATTATCAGGAAGGAGTTTTACAAAAAGGCTTTGCTATGAGTAAATCATAAACTAAATCTCAGACCACTTCTTTAGTATCTGCCGGCATCAGCTTGCAATATCCGCGAAGCGTGATGGGGTTGTAAACCCTAACACGCTTGGGAGATACCCATGATTACGTTTCACCAAAGGACAACCCTCTACAGTTTACTATCAAGCCTGATTCCACTTTTATCAATAGTGATTAATTGTTGTTTGTACAACGCACCGATAGCCTGTTTAAACACTTTTTTACTGACCCCGAATGCCGCATAAATGGCTTCAGGAGGGCTTTTATCGCTCAACATCAGCTCGCCGTTATTGGCTTTCAGCTTAGCCATAATACTATCGGTCAACGACACGACTTTACCATAACCCGGTTGGTGCAAAATAAGGTCAATTTTTTTATCCTCCCGTATCTGCTTGATATAACCATCCATTTTTTGGCCTTTTCTGACCGGCTGATACAACTCGTTTTGGTATAACATGCCCCAATGGCTGTTGTTGATGATGGCTTTAATACCCAGATCAGAAGCATCGGCGATGATCAGCGACACTTTTTGGCCGACTTCAAAATCGTCTGCTTCATCACTCAGCAATTTATCAATTTTAGTGGTCGCGGCAATGCGGTTTTGGTCATCGAGAAATACCTTGACCAGATAAGACCGCCCTACTTCCATCTCATGGTATTGTTCACTGAACGGCACCAGCAAATCTTTAGGCAAGCCCCACTCCAGAAACGCACCGACATAATTAAGCGACACCACTTTCATCCAGGCTATATCGCCGACTTCGGCCAACGGTTTTTTACTGGTGGCAGCCAGATGTCCTTCCCCATCCACGTAAACGAATACATCAAGACTATCGCCAACCTGTACATTTGTCGGCAGTCTTCTGTCTGCCAGCAGCACTTTTCCCGAAGTTCCGTCATCGAGATAGACCTCCGCGCCTTGTTGTTTTACTACGTTCAGCTTATTTATTTTGCCGATATTTATCATATTTATTACACATCGTTCCCATGCTCCAGCTTGGGAATGTAGCAAGTGACGCTCCGGCGTCACGGTCGGCAACGCTGGAGCATTGCCGGATGCGTTGCCACGCCGGAGCATGGGAACGCTAATCATCAACTGGTAATCAAAAACCGCACAGCATCGAGCCTTAGTTGTGCGGCTTGGATATTTTCATGCGCCAGCATGGTCATATCCTTTAACTGCTCAATTTCTTCGGTTCTGATAGTTGGATTGACTTTTTTCAGCCTGACCAGACGTTTGATTTCATTGCTTAATGAGTCCAGCATCATGGCAGTAGCGGCATCGACTAACAGCTGCATATCAGCTTTGGCTTTTTGCTCGGCAACGTTCAACAGGTTGATCAGATGAGGCCTTTGGCTGTTCAAAAAAGCAATGATCTTATGCTTGTCAAACTTGATACCCGGTTCAAGCAGATCGCGATGATCGATCTGGGCACTGAGATCCTGCTGATTTTGATCAATCAGCACTCGAATCGGCGTATGGGGCAGAAACCGCCCAATTTGTAATTCGGCAGGCGCGCTACACTCGACGATAAACAAACACTCCAGCAAAAACTGCCCTGCCTTAAGTTCAGGATGCTTGACCACACTGATCGCGGCATTGCCGGTTTCGGAAGACAGCACCATATCCATGGACGCGGTGACCAAAGGATGCTCCCAACTCATGAACTGCATATCTTCCCGAGCCAGCGCGAGCTGCCGATTCACAGTGATGGTCATGCCGTCTTCCGTCAATCCGGGAAAATGTGAGACGCGTAAATGATCACTGGGACGGATAATAAAGCAGTCGGGCGAAT
>CANNNN010000184.1 GCA_947506075.1 Methylococcaceae bacterium | reverse complement strand
GATTGCTCAGCAACATGCCTGCGCATAATCCACCAGGCCCGGCTCCGACAATAATGATATGTTTAGGTTCGCTCATAAACTTAGCTGATTAATTTGTCAATGTATTAGAAAGATATAGCCGTTCAATGATAGGCGGAAAACGCCTGATCGATCAACAAGTCGGCAATTTTTTCGGATGCGCCCAAGTAAGGTGCGATGTTGATCTTGATGTTTGGCGCTTCAATGTTAACTTGCCCGATCTGCTCGGGAATATCGGTAAGTACATGCCTTCCTGCAGCAAGGAAATAGGGCAGCACCACGATATCAATGGCGCCATTAGCGATTTGTTGCCTTAAAGCGTCTTTGATAGACGGCTTAGCAATTTCCAAGAAGGCATAATCGATGCCGTCAAATAGACTACAGCGATTACGTAATCTAGTTACTAACTCGCGAATCTCGATATTCGATGAATCCTGGCGACTACCGTGGGCCACCACTAGTAAATGTGTCAATGCCTGCCTCTCATTCTATGTCAATATGGATTTCATTGCGCCGCAAGCTTGAGATGGTCCAAGGTGGATCATAAGCGGCTGATCGTGGACTTGATAAGGGCTTGATGTGTTGTTCATCAAGCCAAGCCAATAGGCTTTGACTATATTCGGTCATACGTTCTTGGTTTAGGCTCCCTGCATATCTCAAAGTCGCCACTTTTTTGGCGGGAATCGATTCGATAATGACTAGCGGATCGGTGGGTTCCGGCACTGTTGTCAGATCAAAGCTAGGCGGCATAACAAATGACATTAGCCACTTGCTAGTGTTTGGAGCAGGTTGGGTTGCTTCATTCATGGTTTGGATTTGTCCGATAAACTCTCGAAAAACAGGCGTTGTCATGGCCATCTCTTTTTTCTGAACGTTTCCGCCAAAAATATATCCGGCTAGGCGATTAAAGCCTATTTTACCTGCAGGGCTATAGTCAGCTTCAATCTCAGTTTCAGCAATCAGCATCGGCTGGTATAGACGGATTTGAATATTGCCGATCTCAAACAATACCCGATAGCTTGATACTTCGCTACTTCTAATACCCATTACGCTAAGACTGGTCCATAGGAAACTGGAAAGGCGTGCTATAAGGTTGATCATAAACTGGACTCTTTGAAGGTTTGAATAGGTGAGGTTTTAATCGGATGTTCCACATTTTTTTAATTATCCAGTATGCCGCAGAATTTGTATTTTACGGTAAATTAACATTAAATTTAGTTAACCTTATTAGCGAGATAGAATAATCATGAAAATTCATCGCCTTTACAGACGGCAAGAACTCAAGATGAGCATAGAACAAGCTTGGCAATTTTTTTCATCACCGCATAATTTGAACCAGATTACGCCAAGTTTTTTTCACGTCGACATCACATCGCCAGTGCCGGATGACCTTTATGCGGGCTTAATGATTAGCTATCGTATGAAAGCGGTATTTGGTATTTCAATGGCATGGCTATCGGAAATCAGTCACTGCGAAAAGCCTAAGCGCTTTATTTATCAACAATGTGTTGGCCCTTTTTATTATTGGAGTCATGAAGTCAGCTTTAGCCAGCATGACGAGGAAATCATATTGGAGGACATTGTGTTTTACAGCATGCGCTGGGGTTGGCTAGGTGATCTATTACATGCAATGGTTATTCATGAAAAATTAAAGCGTATTTTCAATGATCGCCAGAAATATTTACAGGCACACTGGGGGACTTTGGCAAAGTAAGATCGTCTACACATCCACGTAACCTGGCTTATGACCCGACACACAATGGCTAATAATGATAAGGATTTTTTTATAGGACCTTGCCATATTCGTCATCAAGCTTAATTACCCGAACGATCCAGCAGCATCCATTGTTGGGCTTTGATGTGAAAATGCGTAATGTCAGTAATCAGCTCGCAGCGTTGTGATGGCAATGTAGCTTGTTGGTGGCAATACGTGGCCCCACTGCCGCCTATCCAGATAGCCGAGGCCGCTGTTTCTTTTGCGCTGGCGACGATACGCAATTGTTCAAGTGTTGTCGGTTCCGGTGGTGTTTTAACCAAACCGATTACGATAATGTCCGGTTGTAAATGCTGGGTCGCAGATGCTATATCCTTGCCGGGCAGGTTGGCACCCAGGAAATAGCAGCGATATTGCAAAGTTGCCGCCAGCAGGCAGCTTAACAGGATGCCGCATTCATGCGGTTCGTCACTAGGCGTGGCAAACATTATGGCCGGACTGCTGGCCGAGGCGTTGCTCAGGTTGTTGACCATGCTTAGCACGATGCGGTTCACGCAGCAGGTAAACATGTGTTCCTGGGCGATGCTTAATTTATCTTCATGCCAAAGTTCACCCACTTTTTTTAGCGCGGGCAATAGTATGTCGCGGGCATATTCCAAGGGTTCGCTTGCGACCAGGGCGCGCTTCAATAGCTGCTCGCAGCGGTCAATCCGATATTCCAGCACTGCGTCAATAATTTGCGTTAGTAGCGGATGCTGACTGTCTTTATCTGAAACCTGTACTTGCTTGTGCAGGTCGCGCAAGGCCTCGCCATCCATATTGGCTATCTTGCTGATGGTGTGGCCGTTGCTTGTCAATTGGGCAAGCAGCGTCAGTTTTTCCAGATCCTGTTGTGAGTAGTGGCGGCGATTAGTGTCGCTACGCAGCGGGGTGATGCACGCGTAACGGCGCTCCCAAGCCCTAAGGGTTTCAGCCGGCAGTCCGGTCAGTAAGGTAATCGCTTTAATTGAATACATTGTTTATGTTTTGTATAGAAAATATATTGACAATAATTATACATCAGAGTAATTTTAGCGCCAGGTTAAAAAAATAATAACAGGGTCAGCCATGACAAATGCCGTAATCAGCTCAGATTGTTTAGTCTCTACGCCAAGCCAGGTCGAACCGCTAGCGCTCGCCATGAACCTGGAACAGGACAGGCAGACGCTACAGTTATTGTTGCTGGAAGAAGAGCTGGCGACGACGGCATTGCTTAACTATTGCCTGTCTCAGTTGGATAGCGGACTGGATAGTAGTGAGATCGTCAGTGACAAAGCAGCTGAAAGGATTATTGTACAAGGTGTCGATTTTGTACAGCCTAATCTTGTTCATACTATGCAATCTTTGCTGAACAGTCCCGTTGCCGGGTCCTCTTTAATGAGTCTGCGTTTCTTAGCCAATTTTTTAATTGAAGTCTCAGTTTTGTGCCAGTCAATTTCTTGCCCTGACCCAGCCTTTAATGCTTACTTACATAAGCTTGAGTTAGCCGCTAAAGCCTTGCATCGATCCAGACAGGAAATGATAGCCCGCAATATTGGTTTGGCGGCTTTTGTTGCGCATAAACACAAAACCACGGTACTGAGTGTCGACGATTTGATACAGGAAGGCGTGATCGGCTTAATCAAGGCGGTAGATCGTTTCGATCCCTATCGCGGTTACCAGTTTTCGACCTATTCAATTCCGTGGATTAAACAGGCCATCTCGCGGCTGATCGTTAAACAGGAAAAAATCGTGCGGCTGCCGGTGGCTTTGGCGGAAAAAGCCTGCGTTGTGTTTGAAGCGATGCGCAATGCTTATTTGCAAACCGAACGCTGGCCCAGCGTCGAACAATTAAAAGTACTCTGCGATTTAAGCGAAGACGAAATCAAAATCATCAGGAATTATTACCAGGCCACTCATTCACTCGATGAGGCTAGGGAGAGCGAAGAAGATGAAGGACAGACTTTGATGGCCCGCATGAAACAACAGCAATTTGCGCTGCCGATAGATGAACTGATAGCCGGTAATTTAAGTCAGTATCTTGATCAGGTCGTTGCGACCTTACCGGAAAAAGAAGCGGCAATATTGAATATGCGTTTTGGCCTAAAAAATCATACCGAAACGACGTTACAAGTTATTGCCGATCAATTGCAAGTCAGTCGAGAACGGATAAGACAAATACAAAACGAAGCTTTAAAAAAACTTAAAAACCAATTTGGTTGCGATCTGGAGCTGTTCCTTGAACCCAATGACAGTTACTAAAACTAATACAAATCGCGTTGCAGCCTACCATTAAGAGGAGTGATTATGTCATCAGAAAAACACAACACCAGTCAACAAAGCCCGCAACCGGACTGGAAACTGCAAATTGAACGACACTGGAAAGCCGTTTGTCAGAAATCGCTAGACTATTTTGATAGTCATAAACGGCATTTCTCACTATCAAAAATTAGCACGGGTGTGGGTGGATCTGCGGTGCTGATTTGGCTGGCGAGCGGGATTTATATAGTTGAACAGGGTAACCGTGGCGTGGTCACACGCTTTGGCGCCTATTCCGAGACAACCCAGTCAGGGCCGAATTGGCATATTCCGTTTCCGATCGAGAACGTGACAATCATCAATGTCGAACAGCAACGTTTTATTGAAGTCGGTTATCGGGGCAACAGTCGGAGCAGTAAGCCGGAATTGATCCCGCAAGAGTCATTAATGTTGACCACCGATGAAAACATCGTCAACGTGCGTCTGGCCGTGCAATACCAGATTAATAATGCCGGCGATTACCTTTTTAATGTCAAAGGCAATGAAGCTACATTGAAGCAGCTAACTGAAAGTGTTGAGCGCGCTGTGATTGGCCGTAACAATATGGACTATGTCTTGACAGAAGGGCGCAGCGAGATTGTCGCCGAGATTAAACACGAGATTCAGTCCGGGATGGATGAATATAAAGCCGGCATCCTGATTGCCAGCGTCAATCTGCAGGATGCCCAGCCGCCGGAAGAGGTCCAGGGCGCTTTTGAGGATGCGATCCGCGCACGGGAAGACAAACAGCGCTTAATCAATGAAGCCCAAGCCTACAGTAATGAGATTATCCCTAAGGCACGGGGAGCGGCTTCTCGCTTGTTGCTTGAAGCACAAGCCTATGAAGCGGAAAAGGTCGCCAAGGCCACCGGCGAAACCCAGCGTTTTGATCAATTGCTGGTTGAATATGACAAAGCCCCGGCGATCACCCGTAAACGTTTGTATCTGGAAGCCAAGGAAAAACTGCTCAGCAGCACGAATAAAGTCATTATGGAAGCCGGTCAAAGCGGCCCCCAGCTATATATGCCATTGCAAAATGCAGTTTCGCATCAGGCTCCGAGCAGCAATACAGAGCTGCCAGTAAGCAAGGACGAAGCACCCGTAATTGAGAAAAAACACGTTCAGAATACCAGCAGTAACCCCTTACGTCCCAGCAGGAGCAGACCATGAGCAGAACCTACATTATGTTGCCAGCCAGCTTAGCTCTGTTATTGCTGGCCTATTTATCGGTTTTTTATGTTAACCAGCATGAAAAAGCCTTATTGTTTCGTCTTGGTGAATTAGTCGCTTCAGACTTTGCGCCGGGACTCCATTTTAAGACCCCCATCATTAATAAAGTCAGTACATTTGATGCGCGTGTGCTGACCTTGGATGCTAAGTCCGAGCGTTTTCTTACCTCCGAAAAGAAGAATGTGATTGTTGATTC
>CANNNN010000183.1 GCA_947506075.1 Methylococcaceae bacterium | reverse complement strand
TTCGTCTTGCAATAATTTTATGCAGCTTTGCTTTTTCTTCTTCTGTCAAAATAAGTCTTATTCGTTTTGCTTTGTTTTGCTTATTTTACAGAAGTAGGATATTTGAATATAGTGTCACGAACTTCCGGTTTGTTGTACTAGTGATTCCCGGTAAGCAACTTCCACGGCAGATTCACCTTCCTCGATGGCTCCAGCGACAATTTCGATCAGCCAGGCTTTTTCTGGACGTAAAATCGCACCTGCTCGGAACTGTTCGATGAGTACTACCTTATCTGCAGTAGGGTCATATAACAGAACAGCAACGCAACTACCGCGCCTGAATAACTCGCGTGTTATTTCCGAACTCCAGCCCCCGCCAAACAAGGTATGCTTAAGACGGTATTTTTCGACACGAAAAAAACCCTGATAAATAATCTCCCTGTGTAAAACTTCAAAGTCCTTATCCATGGCTGCCTTCGTAGTCAATTCTATAAATGACGCCTAGCTTATCATCGCTAATCAATAGACTGCCATCCGGCATTTCCAGAATATCAACCGGGCGACCGAGCACCTTACCGTCCTTACTTAGCCAGCCGTCGATAAACGCCTGTTCAGAAACAGGCTTGTTATCGACGAATTTTACCAGCCCAATACGATAGCCCTGCGGTTCGGATCGGTTCCATGAACCGTGCTCAGCAACAAACAATTGCTGCTGGTATTCGGCAGGAAAGTGCCGGCTCCGGTAAAAATGCAGCCCTAACGGCGCCATATGCGCCTTAAATTTCCATACTGGTGCTGTAAATTGCTGACATTTTTTGCCAGAAAATTCAGGGTCAGGAATATCTCCGCCATGACAATAGGGAAAACCAAAATGCTCGCCATGAGTCGTCCACTTATTCAGTTCATCGGGCGGCAGATCATCGCCCAGATAATCTCGACCATTATCGGTAAAAAATAAGACATTATTGTTAGGTTGCCAGTCAAAACCCACTGAACTTCGGATGCCTCGACCAAGTATCTCAAAGCCGGTGCCATCGGTATTTAACCTGACCAGTGAACCAAATATATCTTTTTCAGGCTCGCAAATATTGCAGGGTGCGCCAACTGAGGTGTATAGCTTATTATCGGGACCAAAGCGCAGGTATTTCCAGCCGTGATGCTTCTCGGATGGAAAGTGATCGTAAACCACGGTCGGTTTTGGCGGACTAGCTAACTGCTGCATGATCCGGTCAAAGCGGATAATGCGATTAACCTCGGCTACATAAAGCCTGTTATCCTTGTAGGCAACGCCGTTGGGCATATAGAGATGTTCGGCAATGACAAAATGCCTATCCGCGATACCATCGCTGTTAATGTCCTGAACGGCATAAACCGCACCTGTAGATCCCGTGCCAACAAACACCACACCGTCATCACCCAAAGCCAGGCTGCGGGCATTGGGCAGGTTATCAGCAAAAATAGACAGGCGAAAGCCGGAGGGCACATGCAATTGCTGTACAATGTCCTGATGATCGCTTTGCTGCGCAAAGGCAAATCCAGGTATTAAAAACAAAATTACTTTTATAATAAGCATCGAAACACCCTCGGTTAATTAACTTTAAGTTATATTAGCATTCTTAAGGAGGGTTGGAATATGTTATTTGCCCCCCATATAAAGCAGACCTTAACTTCAAAAAGGCTAATATTATGATGCGAATTTTTCTTTTTCTTGCGACCAATGCAGCCATACTGGTTGTGGTAAGTATTGTGTTTAATGTTTTAGGTTTAAGCGGCACCCTGGATGCTCAAGGCATAGATCTTAATCTCAATGCGTTGTTAGTTATGTCGGCTGTGATCGGTATGACAGGCTCGGTTATTTCTCTGGCGATGTCCAAATGGTCCGCAAAAAAGGCCATGGGCGTACATGTCATTGAACAGCCTCAAAATCAAACCGAGCAGTGGCTGGTTGATATCGTGGCCAAGCTTGCCAAGCAGGCGGAAATCGGGATGCCGGAAGTCGGCATATTCCAGACCTCTGATGCCAATGCCTTTGCTACAGGCATGAGCAAAAACAATGCCTTGGTTGCGGTCAGTTCTGGTTTGCTGCAAAACATGAGTGCCGATGAAGTCGAAGCAGTAGTCGGCCATGAAATCAGTCATGTTGCGAACGGCGATATGGTGACAATGGCCTTAATGCAGGGCGTGGTAAACACCTTTGTTTATTTTTTTGCGACGATCATCGGTCATGTTGTCGACCGGGTGGTCTTTAAAACCGAACGCGGTTATGGGCCTGCCTATTACATCACCCAGATTGCGGCTCAAGTGGTATTAGGGATACTGGCTTCTATGCTGGTCATGTGGTTTTCCCGATACCGGGAATTTAAGGCGGATGCCGGTGGTGCAAAATTGGCTGGACCGGAAAAAATGATCGGCGCTCTACGTGCTTTACAACGCGGACATGAAGCAGAAGCCCTGCCTGGTCAATTGGCGGCCTTCGGTATTAACGGTGGAGGTGTCAGCAAGTTGTTCATGAGCCATCCGCCACTGGAAGAGCGTATTGCTGCGTTGCAAAACAATCGTTAATTCATTTAAAAGCATAAACTCATGAAGACACGAAAAACAACTCTGCGTGTCTTCATGAGGAATTGTTTTTCTGTTTTAAGTTAGTGATCATCATGATCCAACATCAAACCATCCGCTTTACACTAAACCTGTCCTACGACCAATACTTAAAAGTTTACCAGGGGGTTGCCAAATATGTTTCGGTGATCGCCGATGATGGCAGAAGTGTGGCTTTTCCGGCAGGCAAGGTTCAATCTTTTTTGACCAAGCAAGGCATTAACGGTTATTTCGAAATGGAATTAACATCCGAAAAAAAATTCATCGGCATTAAAAAGCTGAAATGATGAAACACACTTACCGATTTAATAATTAAGAAAATGAAAGAAAAAATATTCAACAAAAGCTTCATGACCAATTTTATCTCAGTCGTGATTATTGCAATCGGCTATGTTAGCCCTATTCAGCCCGAATTAATCAAATCAATCGGCTTTTTTGCGCTGTCCGGTGCGATAACCAATTGGTTGGCTATTTATATGCTGTTTGAAAAAGTGCCATATTTATACGGTTCAGGCGTCATACCTGCCCGATTTGAGGAATTTAAACTGTCGATCAAGCAGCTGATGATGGAGCAGTTTTTTACCGCAAACAACATCGAGCAGTTTATTGAGACCGAGGAACAACAGGGCAAAGGCCTATTGAACCTCGCGCCTTTGCTGGATGCAGTCGATTACGAGAAGGTTTACGAAGGACTGGTCTCATCGATTATGGGTTCCTCTTTTGGCGGAATGTTGATGATGATGGGCGGCGAAGAAGCACTGGTGCCGTTAAAAGAGCCGTTCACCGAAAAAATGAAAATAACTCTGACCGAAATGGTCGAGTCAGACCGGTTCAAAGCCGCATTAAAGCACGGTCTGGATGCGCACAAAATCGGTGGCGATATCGTCGGCAAAATTGAAACAGTCATCGATAAACGGCTTAGTGAATTGACCCCGCAACTGGTTAAAGAAATGGTGCAAGCCATTATTCGTCAGCATCTTGGTTGGCTGGTGGTTTGGGGCGGTATTTTCGGCGGTTTGATGGGTGCATTATTTGTCTTCGCCTGATGGATACGGTTGAACTGGTTTTTGAGGAGTTTGGTGATCCGGCTAACAGCCCGCTGATTATCTTGCATGGTTTCTTTGCCTCCTCACGTAACTGGCGGCAGGTAGCGCAAAGACTCGCTGCCCGGTTTCATGTTTATGTGCCGGACTTGCGTAACCACGGTAGCTCGCCGCAATATCACTTTATGGATTATCCGTCTATGACCGCAGATGTGTTGCGCTTTATGGATCAGCGTAATTTGGTAACTGTTGATCTACTGGGACACAGTATGGGCGGCAAGATAGCGATGTGGCTTGCACTGACTGCGCCGGACCGGGTCAATAAACTGATTGTAGCTGATATTGCACCGGTCAGTTACCAACACAATTTTGACAATACCATTCTGGCGCTAAAAGCGCTGCCGCTGACTGAAATCAGTAACCGCAAACAGGCTGAAATGCAGCTGGCAAACGCCATACCTGAGCTTAGTTATCGCCAGTTTCTGTTGCAAAATCTTATATTAAAAGACGTTCACTATTGCTGGCGGGTTGATCTGGATGTTTTTCATCTTATGGCAGTCCATATCGCGGCCTTTCCGAAGACCGATCATTTAGCGCCTTATATCGGAAAAGTCTTGTTTATTGCTGGAGGCGATTCAGATTACGTTAAGCCTGAAAAGATAGACTCCTTATTTCCAACAGCGGCTATTAGCACCATAGACGATGCTGGACATTGGCTGCATGTACAACAACCCGATGTTTTTAATGCACGGGTTGAAAATTTTTTAGTTTAGAATGAAGGGCTCTTTTTGAAGGGTAGGAATGTGCAGATGCTGATCACGGCATCTTTTTTTTAATGATCTGTATTGTGAGTATGCCTCAAATGAATCAAAAAATAAGAAAAGCAGTATTTCCGGTTGCGGGTCTCGGAACCCGCTTTTTACCGGCCACCAAAGCCAGTCCCAAGGAAATGCTGCCGGTAGTCGATAAACCATTGATCCAGTATTGTGTGGAAGAGGCTGTGGCTGCAGGTATCGATACAATTATCTTTGTCACAGGCCGAACCAAAAACGTGATCATGGACCACTTTGACAAGGCTTATGAACTGGAAAATGAGCTGACTATTCGTGGTAAGACTGAAATATTGAAGATGGTTCGGGAGATGATGCCGCCGAATGTGTCCTTCGTATTTATACGTCAGTCTGAGGCCTTGGGCTTAGGTCATGCCGTACTATGTGCGAAGTCTGTCGTTGGCGATGAGCCGTTTGCGGTTATTCTGGCTGATGATTTGATCACGAACAGAAATGGTGATGGCTGTCTGGCACAAATGGTCGAACAATACGAGCAACATCAATGCAGCATCCTGGGTGTAGAGCGGGTAAGTCCTCAGGAAACCGACAAATACGGCATCGTCAAGACCAAGGAAATATCCCCAGCGGTAGGTCAGGTTGAACTGATTGTTGAGAAACCTGCTCCCGAGCGCGCCCCATCGAATCTTGGCGTTGTAGGACGCTATATTTTAACGCCGGCCATCTTTGACAAGATTGAAACCACAGAACGCGGTGCTGGTGGCGAAATTCAGCTGACCGATGCGATCGCGGCCCTGATGACCGATCAGCAGGTGTTGGCCTATGAGTTTGACGGTAAGCGCTATGATTGCGGAGCAAAACTCGGTTATTTGCAGGCCACTGTTGAATTTGGTTTGATGCATGAAGAGTTGAAAGGCGAATTCCGAGAATATCTAAAGAATCTGGTTCTTGATTAACTCTATGGGAAAACAAAAAAATAAACTACTAGGTTGGAGTGCAGGCAAAGCCTGCACTCGTGTGCCCAGCATGGGCTAAAACTTGTTATCTGAAAGGAGATAACCGGAAGTAGTAACGACAACCGTAGCGAAACCGCAAGGGGAAAACCGCGAGGT
>CANNNN010000182.1 GCA_947506075.1 Methylococcaceae bacterium | reverse complement strand
GATTAAACGAACTGTCCGGGAAAATTTTAGAATAAAACAACATAGTTTAGGAAATATTGACATTGTTGTTTTGGCTCGTAGAGAAGCCGTAGATGCTCCGCTGGATTCGTTAAGAAAATCACTGGAAAGGCATTGGCTTAAATTGGTATCCCGATGCGATTCATGCTGATTGCAATCATAAGGTTTTATAAATACTTTATTAGCCCTTTGTTGGGTAACAGCTGTCGTTTCTATCCAAGTTGTTCAAGTTATTCTCTGGAAGCGCTTCAGCTCCATGGAGTCATCATCGGCTCTTATCTCACCCTCAAAAGATTATTAAGATGCCATCCGTTTCATGAAGGTGGCATTGATCCTGTTCCGGAAAAATTTGGTAATAAGAATGGATAATATTAGATTTGTACTGATCGTTACTTTTGCAATGCTTGTGTTCATGCTGCAACAAGCCTGGCAAATGGATTATGGCCCGAAACCTGAAATTGCTGCAATTGCAGACCCTATAGCCGAGAACAGTAAAGCGGATTTACCTTCCGCTACAGGCGCTGCAGCGCAGACTGAAAGTTCAGAACAAAATATCGCAGCCGTGCCGCTGGCAAGCTTATCATCTGCAAACATCATTAAAGTTAAAACCGATGTACTAGCGCTTGAAATTGATACCCAAGGCGGCACTATCCAGAATCTGGATTTATTGACCTATCCAACAGAAAAATCCAATACCCTCGTAGATAAATTGCGAGCGATGGCAGGTTTTGAGGCTGCGGAAAAAAATACCGCGCCGGTACGCTTGTTTGACAGCAATCAGGAAAAATTATTTGTCGCACAAAGTGGTTTGATTGCCGGCAGTGGTTTTGCGCCCGCTCCCAATCATCACTCGGTATTTAAAAATGAACAGGGCAGTTACGAGCTAAAACCGGGACAGGAAAGTTTAACCGTACCGATGACCTGGACCGACAATAATGGCCTGACGATTACCAAATCATTCACTTTTAAACGCGGCAGTTACCAAATAAGCCTGGATCAAAAAGTAAAAAATGATTCTGGAAAAGCCTGGTCCGGCAGACAATACAGTCAGTTGCTTAAGGTTCCGGAGGAAAGTAGTGGTGGTGGAATGCTGACCGGTGGCATGAGAGCTTTTGACGGCGGCGTTATTTATACCGAAAAAAATAAATATCAAAAGATAAGCTTTAAAGACATGGTCGATGAAAATCTCGATGTTGTCAGTCCTGGTGGCTGGACAGCGATGATTCAACATTATTTTGCTACTGCGTGGGTTCCACCTGCCGATCAGGAAAACCATTTCTATACCAAAACGCTGAGTGACGGACATTATGTGATCGGAACGTACTCGCCAGTAGTCACCGTTGAAGCCAATTCGGATGCGCAATTTGTTGCGCAATTATTCGCCGGGCCTAAAATTCAGCCGATGATGGAAAAAACCGCGCCGGGTCTGGAACTTACAGTTGATTACAGTTTTTTAACCTTTATCGGTAAACCTATTTACTGGCTGTTAAACCAGATCCATGATGCGGTCGGTAACTGGGGCGTTGCGATTATCGGCGTGACTATATGTATCAAATTATTGTTTTTCCCGTTATCTCAAGCCAGCTACAAATCAATGGCCAAGATGCGTAAAATTCAGCCGCGCCTTAAAGAACTGCAAGAACGTTTTGCCGATGACAGACCGCGTTTCAATACTGAAATGATGGGCTTGTATAAGAAAGAAAAGGTCAATCCGCTGGGCGGCTGTTTGCCTATTTTGGTGCAGATTCCGGTCTTCATGTGCTTATACTGGGTATTAAGTGAAACCGTCGAGTTTCGTCAAGCGCCGTTCATGTTATGGATACAGGATTTATCCACACAGGATCCTTTTTATATCTTGCCGGTCATTATGGGTATTACGATGAAGATTCAGCAAGGCTTGAATCCGGCACCTATCGATCCGATCCAGGCTAAAGTGATGAAGATGTTCCCTATCGTCTTTACCATTTTCTTCCTGTTTTTCCCGTCCGGTCTGGTTCTGTATTGGGTAGTCAACAATACCCTGTCTATTATTCAACAGTCGTATATCACTAGGCAAATTGCCAAATTGCCCTAACCTGGGTTTATGACATCAGCGTGGATATTGAAAATCTAGATACCATTGCAGCCATTGCGACACCGCCAGGTAATGGCGGTGTCGGCATCATTCGCATCTCGGGAGCATTGGTTCCCGAGATCGCCAAGAACCTTATCAATAAAGTATTAACTCCCAGACAGGCCATTTATTCATCCTTTAACGATGATGATGGCATGATTATCGATTCCGGCATCAGCCTTTATTTTCCCGCTCCCGCCTCGTATACCGGCGAAGACATCCTCGAACTCCAGGGGCACGGCGGTTCAGTCGTATTGGACATGCTGTTGCGGCGAGTGTTAGCGCTAGGCGCACGCTTAGCTAATCCCGGCGAATTTACCGAACGCGCTTTTCTAAATAACAAACTCGATCTGGCCCAAGCCGAAGCAGTCGCCGATCTGATTGAAAGCAGTACCGAACAATCGGTTCGATCCGCACAAAAATCCATGCAAGGCGTTTTTTCATTACAGATCAATGAACTGGTCGAAGAACTGACCGAGCTTAGAATTTACGTCGAAGCTGCAATCGATTTTGTCGATGAGGAAATTGATTTTCTAACCGACGGCGTAGTCGAAAAGCGGATAGTCAACTTGCAGCAGCGCATAGCACAAATCCAAAAAACAGCTCAACAGGGACGCTTATTGCGCGATGGCATGACCGTGGTCCTGGCCGGCAAACCGAACGCCGGAAAATCCAGTCTGCTTAATGCATTGGCCGGACATGACGCCGCGATAGTCACCGACATAGCCGGAACAACAAGAGACGTGTTAAAAGAGCGCATCCAGTTGGACGGCATGCCCTTGCATATCATCGACACCGCAGGCCTACGTGAAAGCGACAATGAGATAGAGCAGGAAGGCATACGCCGGGCGCATCAGGAAATAAAAAACGCCGATAAAATCTTATTGCTGATCGATGCCAGAGACCCGGAAATCGAGTCTCTTTTTAGCACATTGCCGTCCGGGAACATTACAAGAATCTACAACAAAATTGATTTACTAGGGCAGGAGCCTGAAATCAAACAAACCGAAGACGGAACTGAAATTTACTTGTCGATAAAAACCGGCAGCGGCATGGACTTATTAAAACTACACTTAAAACAGAGCGTCGGTTTTAACGAGGCAACAGATAATGTGTTCATAGCCCGCAGACGGCATATAGAAGCTTTGAATAAAGGTCATGAATTTGTTGAAAGCGCCTTAAACCAGTTAACCGGCAGTCGAGCCGGAGAACTGGTAGCCGAAGATTTAAGGCAGGCCCAAATGAGTCTCGCCGAAATTACCGGCACCGTCAGTTCTGACGATTTATTGGGGAAGATTTTTTCTAGTTTTTGCATTGGGAAGTGAACGAGGGGGCTCATAAACTACCACAACCAACATTCATACTTGATTAGCAGACAAAAAATGGATTGCCGATAAATATATAATTAACAAATATTTTTTATTGTTAATCATATATTATCATATTCATCTGTGTTACCTAGAGGCGGCCACTTTTGGCATCTGAATTTATATAACTGGCTTGTTTATTGTTATCCCTATGGGATTGCGCTTAAGGCTGAATCCCGTCTTTCAGTAAACGCAGTAAATATTGCCCGTAGCCGTTTTTAGCGAGTGGTTGCGCCAGTTTTGCCACTTGCTCGGCGTTGATGAAGCCCTTGCGGTAGGCAATTTCTTCCGGACAAGCGACTTTCAGGCCCTGGCGTTGTTCAATGGTTTGAATGAAGTTACTGGCGTCGATCAGGCTTTCGTGGGTGCCGGTATCTAGCCAGGCGTAACCTCGGCCCATGATTTCGACATTAAGTTGGTTTCGCTCAAGATAAATGCGATTCAGATCGGTGATTTCCAGTTCCCCCCGAACAGAGGGTTTCAGGTTAACGGCAATATCGACGACCTGGTTGTCGTAAAAATACAGACCGGTGACGGCATAATTGCTCTTGGGACTGGTGGGCTTTTCTTCTAGGCTGGTGGCCCGGCCTTGTTGGTCGAAAGCTACCACGCCGTAACGTTCTGGGTCTTGCACATGATAAGCAAAGACGGTGGCTCCTTGGCTGCGCTCTGTAGCCAGCTCGAGCTGAGTTTGCAGGTCGTGGCCATAAAAAATATTGTCACCCAGCACCAAAGCGCTAGGAGCGTCACCGATAAAATCCTTGCCGATGATAAAAGCTTGAGCAAGTCCATCCGGGCTGGGTTGCACGGCATATTGCAAATTCAAACCCCAGTCACTGCCGTCGCCAAGCAACTGCTCGAAGCGCGGCGTATCTTGTGGGGTGGAGATAATCAGGATGTCGCGTATGCCAGCCAGCATCAGCGTGCTAAGCGGATAATAAATCATCGGCTTGTCGTAAATGGGCAGCAGTTGCTTGGAGACTACTTTAGTCACAGGATAAAGTCGGGTGCCGGAGCCGCCGGCGAGGATGATGCCTTTGCGTGGGGTCATGATTGTTTCTCAAGAATTTCAGTTAGCATGCGGGATACGCCTGATTGCCAATTTGGCAGATTCAGGCCGAAGGAATTTTGTAATTTACGGGTGTCCAGCCGCGAGTTTAGCGGGCGTTTGGCTGCGGTAGGAAAGGCGCTAGTCGGCACAGGTAAAATAGCCTCTGGCGCAACTTTGATATCAACACCGGCTAGACAAGCAAAATCAATTACGAATCTTGCATAATCGTACCAGCTGGTTTGGCCACCGGCGACCAGATGATACAGCCCGCTAAGATCGGGTCGTTGCAAAGCAGAGCGTAGCGCGTGGGCCGTCACATCAGCCAGCAGGTCTGCACCGGTTGGAGCGCCGACCTGGTCATTAATCACGTTCAAACTATCACGTTCACCCGCCAGTCTCAGCATGGTTTTCGCAAAGTTGCCGCCGCGCGCCGCATAAACCCAGCTGGTGCGAAAGATCAGATGTCGGCAGCCGGACTCGCTTATAGCCTGCTCACCGTCCAGCTTGGTTTTTCCGTAAACGCTTAGCGGGCCGGTAGGGTCGGTTTCATGCCACGGGATGTCGCCACTGCCGTCAAACACGTAATCGGTTGAGTAATGTATCAGCAAGGCACCGCTATGCTTGGCTGCTTCAGCCAGAACGCCGGGAGTTCGCGCATTGATGGTGAGGGCGAGTTCTACCTGGGATTCGGCTTTATCGACAGCGGTGTAGGCTGCGGCATTAACGATAACGTCCGGTTTAACGATGCGCACGGTTTGGGCGATGCCTTCCGGATTGGTGAAGTCGCCACACAGATCCTGACTACCAGTACCCAATGCGATCAGTTCGCCCAACGGCGCTAGACTGCGCTGCAACTCCCAGCCAACTTGACCGCCTTTGCCGAACAATAATATTTTCAAGCTAAACCATCATTTCGAAAGCTACAGCTGTGTAAATACAATCCTGGCAGGCTTATCATCCGACACGTCCTGCATAATTCTTTTCGACCCAGTC
>CANNNN010000181.1 GCA_947506075.1 Methylococcaceae bacterium | reverse complement strand
TGCGTTCGAAGCAGTGAGAATTTCTGATCATGACGAATTTGTCATTGATCAGGGCGACGGTATGCTTAAACAGCTAATCCCTGTTTATACTTTTGCCACATTGGCAATAGTTGGGCGGGACGATGCCACAAGACCGCAATCTGGCTTTTGCACGTATTTCTTGGATACGGATTATCAAGTAAAAAATAGCGAATGGCGTGAGCGTGTCCGCTCTAATATTTTGGGATCAAGTAACGACACCCGGAATTGTCTATTGGCAGTGCTTCGTGGATTACATTTTTTGGAAGCCGAAAAACAACCGGAAGCCGGTGTTTTTAAGCCTGTTTTGGATCCGTTTAGTTGGGTGCATCCATCATCCAATGAAGCGGCCGGTGAAATTGAGGTATTGCCTAGTCGACGGCAAGGTAGTGTGCTCCTGTCTTTGCCGGCTTTGTTGTCGCACGTTACGGACAGCCTGCATAGTAATAAACGCTAATGCTTGATCAAGTTCAACAGCATTCTCTGTGGGGTCAAGCCTTCGAAATTGCAGTAAAGAGAGGAGTATTGACGGCATTACTGTCCAGCCAGGTAAAGGGCCTCGATCAGTTAAACTTAAATGACTGGATGCAACTGGGTACCGCTGATGTTTACGGAGAACTGACCAAACAACTACGAGAAGTTGATAGGAACCTGAAAATCAGAATCAGGGAAACGGCGCACCATATATTTGAACTCGGAATGGGGCTAGGACAAACTGCTATGCGCGAATACCTGCGCAAACTGAAATCCGACCCAGAGGATTACAGTATTAAAGCCCTGTGGTGTCCGTTGCAACTTCCACGCTTGGAAGGGGATTTTGATGCTGAAAAAGAGGCTGCTTTACAGGCATTCTCAAAGGCCTTTGCCCAAAGTAATCGTATCGATTCAAGTCTTGCAAACAAGGGTTTTCCGGCCAGAGCAGATTTTTTAGTTTGGCTGGAACCTCGCTATGACAAATTGAATAGCGAATTGTTATGTATCGAATTTTCATTGAATGGCCTGCCGGAAAGCGCCGATTACAGCAAACCGGATGCTCATCTTGAGGAGTTACGTCGTTTTGCCTGGTTTATGGATACACGTAGCGTATTCTCACGAGTATGCGCTGAGGTATCTGGCGAAGGCTTTGATCTATCACCCCGCCTTAAAGAACATTTACCGGCATTTAGCGGTCGCGATAAACCTCTCTATAAACTTTGTCAGGCAGCCTCCTATATCAATACCACTGTACGTTGGTTAAAGAGCAAAGGTTTTGATGATCGCCCAGTCAATGCGCGGGCTTTATCTATCACCCAAAATGGTTTTGAAAGTTTGAGCGCCCGTTTTTTTTCAAACGATGAAGTTGACCCACGAACAAGTCTTATTGAAAATCTTGGCAGAGCCTATCGCGATAGTGAAAAGATAAAAGACGATGATGAAGATCTGAATAACTATATTCGTTGTGCATTTGACCAAATTCGCAAATCATTACCAAAGGCCATCAGCAAACAATTTCTTGAAATGCGTGAAATACCGGAAATTGGTCAGAGTTTAGCTTACAATTTTACTGAGGATGTCGACGGATTTCTAAATCCTATGGCAACCATACCCTGGGATCAGGCATTATCCTATGTAGACTCTGAGCCTTCCTTGGCTAAATTTCTGAAATCAGAGCCGAAAACCGCTATCACAGAATCTTTGCATCCACGCGTTGAACATGGTCAACCAGTACCGTTACGTGATCTTCACGCTGCAGCCGTTGTCGCCGGCATGCGCGCATCGGCACCTGGCAATATTACCGTGCTTGGTCTCGAAGGCAATCCAGGAATAGGCAAGACAACTGCGGTTGTCAGTTACCTCAAGGATTCCACCGATGGTTTTTTGTTTCTCTATGTTAGTCCGAGGGTGATCATAAACGATGATGTCACTGAAAATTTGGCTCGGGACAAACCCAGTATGCAACCGACAGGAATCCTCACTGTCACCACCAACTCAAAACTGATTGGGGCAGCCAAAGCATGGCACGAAACCCAAGAAAATAAGGGTTTGGCAGCGAAACGAATAATCGATAGCGCTGTCGTTGCCGATGGAGTGGCAGAGCTAAAACATCCCAACAGTTCTACTTTGGTGTTATCTCCTTCTGATAAGGAAGCGATGGAACTCACTCATATCGGATCGCGTTCCAGAAAACGTTCGGAAACTGAAAGGCAGGATCGAATAGAAGACGCTAAACGCCCTGGCGTGTTGAAGGTTTTATCGATCACAACTCGCGATCTTCTGGCACAAAACCCTAGCATTGATCGTGTCGTTCTGACTGCGTCTATTCAAGGCTATCGTGAATTGGATGGCGATAAAAATACAATTTCATCTTTAGATAACCTGTTTAAAAACCCAATCAATAATCAGGCGGGCAAACAAGAACGGATGGCTTTTGCAAAACGAATCTCAACTATCGTTGTCATGGTGGACGAACTAACGGGTGACGGTGCCGGTGCCCCGTTTATTCATTCCATCGCCAAATGGCTGGACAACCAGTTCATCAGACCTTTTGAGGATAAATCGTTATTTCGGGTGATTTTGATCATATCCGATGCATCGCTGGGTAATGAAATTGTTCTGGATCGCTATCTCAACAGTGGCAAACGCGCCCCAGACAAGGTGTTGGTTTCAAAAAGCGCAGGGAAAAAGCCATTCCGCTTGGCGGTCATGCCCATCAGAATTGGTGGTAAAAAACTGCCGGTTTTACATATTATGACCAATAGCTATCCCGCTTCGAAACTGTCGATAGACTATCGAGTTAGACTGGATCTGATCAAGCCTGGAGAGCTTGCTGACGGTAAATTACAGACCATCCGCCAAGCCATTGCTGAGCAACAAGGCGAAACGATAAAAGGCAATGTCCTCAATGAAATTAAGCATGCACTTGAGACAGGTGCAGACCAGATCATTTTTTTCGCCCAAGATAAAGTTTTTCTTCGTGATGTTGAGTCAATGCTGGTAACCAGCGAAGACGATCAACCTTTGTTAAGTAGACACCAAGTTGCGATACTGGATTCAAGTGTACCGCCTGCTAGGCGCAAAAAGTTGATTTCCGATGAGCATCGGGACAGCGTAAAAGTTTTTCTGATGACATCAAGCGGTGCTCGTGGTGTTTCGTTCCCTAAAACGGATAGGATAATTGCCTTGATTCCACGATTTGGTATTGAAGCCGCTTTAATGGAAGTTGCCCAACTGATCTATCGAGGGCGAGGAAAATTCTATACGGCAGATGATGGCATTATCAAAGACGATGGCGATTGGAAAGATCGCCGCTTAGTGATGCTACTCCAGGATTTTCAGCCGCAAGATGATGCCCCGGAGCGTCGACAATGGCTCAGACAGGTCAGTGATCTATTGACCTACTTGGTCATGTTGAGAGCCACCATTTATACCCGGATTGTCGGCGATGCTGGACTGGATAAACAAAATCTCGCCATGGTGCCGGTGGGTGGGATCGGTAGCGATGAAATGACCTCATTGATGAGCACTCATGTTAGATCGTTTTTAAAGGAAGCCGAGATTTTTTTGCGTGATTATTCCGTTGATACAAACCTGCGTGGCTTAGTCGTGAATGCCCAGAAAAACGTTCAACAAGTCTTCTCGAAATTTTCACTGAATGGGATGGCAAGAACCCTAGATTCCAAAAGTTTCACACGAATGGAAGATATTCAGAAGTTCTCCAGGCAAGCTAGCGCCAGTAACGCACCTCTTTTGATTTTCCCTGAAGAAAATCCAGATTGTTTACTGCCAAATCATCTCTATTGCATCGGGCCCTTTTGGCTAGAACATTGGGATACCTACGAAAAACAAGAACGTTATAATGTCGAGGGTTGGTCTACCGATGTCTTACATCAGAATTCAAAGTTGTTTGGTGAATTAGGGCACATCCACCGGGATGAAACATTGCCGTTTAAGTTAAGGCAGCCAGCAGAAGAGCTGTTTCGCATTCTTGCTCGCGAGAAAGAGGAAGCGACGCGTGAATTCTCAACCGTCAAATCGTTGAAATCTCCATCGACTTGGCTTGCTATACCATTAGACTATCCGCGCTTCTGGAAAAAAGATGATAGTGGTCGATTACCTTCCCTGGGAGAAGATGAAGGTGCTTGGCGAGATGCTCTGGGCGCATGTATAGCAACAAAAGGCGAGGTTCTACCGGTTATTCCTCGGTTTGCAGGTATACCCTATGCCGCTGTCGTAGGAGAACAAGATCCTGCTCGGTTAGACTTGATTTTTGATGATCGATATCTTGCTGCTTCCAATGAGCTGAATTTATTGAATACTCTATTATTTGAATAGCCAGATTTGGAAAGCGCACGCCGTCAGTCTTGGTTCATGCAGAGCCTTAATGACATTCCTCGCTGATATCGCCTTGAGTTACATTTTCTTCCAATTGCTTTAGTAATTGCTCAGGGTTTTCAGTAGAAAGCATAAGCATAACTGTTGAGAATGTAGTTGGATTGACAGTTACCCTGCATCCTTCGCTTACGGATATATCGGTACCGTATCTGCGATTATGTTTATCAATATATTTTCCGCCATAAATTTCAACGATAAAAGGGTTATCTTGATTGGAAATACTGGCTATGTTTCTCTTTGAATCAATACTTCCCCAAAAGGTGATTTTCTTTTCGTCATGAGTCAATGCATTTTGCCAAATAGTTGTTCCATTTTCGTTAAATCCCATGTCTTCCAGTTTTGTAATGATATATAGCATAAAAAGAAGGTCTGTTGGGTTACAATAAATCCGATCATAAGGCTATTTTTGCCCATCTGTCGAAACGAACGATAATACGTTTATCAAAAAAACATTGTATATCATTAATTTTTTATGCCATTTTCATTGCTTATTGATAATAAGACTTACTATTTGTTCAGCTGAACCAAAGTCGTAGGTATTACCCATAAACACTAAAATTCATCTAAAATACTGCGGTTATTGCAAAGACAATCCTGTGGGTTCTCTTTGCCAAAAACGATTTTAACGCCACTATTAAATTTGGAGGAAAAAATGAACAAATCAGAACTCATTGACGCCATCGCCAGCAATGCCAACATCACCAAAGCCGATGCCGGACGTGCGCTGGATGGCATCACCAGGGCGATTGAAAGCGCCTTGAAAAACGGCGATTCTGTATCGCTGGTTGGTTTTGGCAATTTCGTAGTCAAAGAGCGTGCGGAACGTAAAGGCCGAAATCCGCAAACCGGAGCAGAAATCACTATTGCTGCATCAAAAATACCCGGCTTTAAACCTGGAAAGACCTTAAAAGACGCCGTTGCAGGCTAATGGTTCAGGCGGAACTACAACCTTGCGACCTTTGCGCTCTGCCTGTGAAAATCAACGGTTTTGTTATAAATACACCCGCCGGCCAGAAAAACTTCTGTTGTGAAGGCTGTGAAGCAATTTATAACCTGCAACACAGCACAGATTTATTGCAGAATTCATCCGACAACAGATTGAACACTAATACATTGGATGCCTCTCCTTAAGCTTGGAGAGTGTCTTTTGCTGGGATTTATCTGGTTTTTTGCGTTTTTTGTTTTTGTT
>CANNNN010000180.1 GCA_947506075.1 Methylococcaceae bacterium | reverse complement strand
AGGTCCTATCGCTTTGACCGAATGCAGTATTTCCCTGCAGGGTTGCGAACAGGCTTCGGGCTGCGATATTCGGGGCAACTGGAATTTGATTAATCAGACCATTCATAATGCATTAGAGTCGGTGACCTTAGCCGATTTAATTAGACCTGCTGTCGTGCCGACAGAAGTATTTATTCCGGTCGCCAGTTTATATAGATAGGACTTTTTTATGTCAGTAAGCACGCAAGAAATTAACAAGTTGATCAATCAGGATTACAAACCGGGGTTTGTGACTGAACTGGAAACCGACACCTTCCCGCCGGGACTCGACGAGGCAGTTATACACCGGCTATCCAAGGTTAAAAACGAGCCCGAGTTTATGCTCGAATACCGCCTAAAAGCTTTCCGTCACTGGCAAACTTTGAAGTCGCCGGATTGGGCGTTCGTCAACTTTGAGCCTATCGACTATCAGGCGATCAGCTATTATTCTGCGCCTAAACGCAAGGAAGACGGCCCGCAAAGTCTGGATGAGATCGACCCGCAAATACTGGAAGCCTATAAAAAACTGGGCATTCCGCTGGATGAACAGGAGCGTCTGGCCGGTGTAGCAGTCGATGCGGTCTTCGATAGCGTGTCGGTGGCGACCACCTTTAAAGGCAAGCTGCATGATGCTGGGGTTATTTTCTGCCCGATTTCAGAAGCCTTGCGCGAGCATCCCGAATTGATCAAGCAATATCTGGGTTCAGTCGTGCCGCATACCGATAATTACTTTGCTGCGTTGAATGCCGCCGTATTTACCGATGGCTCCTTTGTTTATATTCCCAAAGGTGTGCGTTGCCCTATGGAATTGTCGACTTATTTTCGCATCAATGCGGCCAATACCGGGCAGTTTGAGCGGACTTTAATCATTGCCGACGAAGGCAGTCATGTCTCCTATCTTGAAGGCTGCACCGCACCGATGCGCGATGAAAATCAGCTGCATGCGGCTGTGGTCGAACTGGTCGCGATGAAAGACGCGGTTATCAAATACTCTACCGTGCAAAACTGGTATCCGGGCGATAAAAACGGCTTGGGCGGCATCTATAATTTTGTGACCAAACGCGCCGATTGTCGGGGTGAGAATTCCAAAGTGTCGTGGACTCAGGTGGAAACAGGTTCGGCCATCACCTGGAAATATCCAAGCTGCATCCTGACCGGCGATAATTCCACCGGCGAGTTCTATTCGGTGGCGCTGACCAATAATTATCAGCAGGCCGATACCGGCACCAAGATGATACATATCGGCAAAAACACCAGCAGCACCATTATTTCCAAAGGCATTTCGGCAGGCAAGGCCCAGAATACCTATCGCGGTCTGGTCAAGGTGTTAAAAAGCGCGGCTAACGCCCGTAACTATACCCAGTGCGATTCGCTGTTAATCGGCGATAAATGCGGCGCGCACACTTTCCCTTATGTGGAGGTCAAGCAACCCTCGGCTCAGGTCGAACATGAAGCGACGACCTCCAAGATCAGTGAAGACCAGTTGTTTTTTTGTCAGCAACGCGGATTGTCGGCGGAAGACGCAGTGTCGATGATAGTCAACGGCTTTTGCAAGGAAGTGTTCAGGGAATTGCCGATGGAGTTTGCGGTGGAAGCTCAGGCCTTGTTGGGCCTTAGCTTGGAAGGGTCGGTAGGCTAAACCTATTTTGTACTGTCATCCCGGGGTCGGGAATGGCTCAACCGTTTAAAAAAAATAGTTAGGTAAAAACAACATGCTCCAGATAAAAAATCTTCACGTCAGCGTTGGCGACAAACCCATACTCAAAGGCATTAATCTTGAGATCAAACCCGGCGAAATTCATGCAATTATGGGGCCGAACGGTTCCGGTAAAAGCACTTTGTCTCATGTGTTGTCAGGCAAGGGCGGTTACACCGTCACCGGAGGTTCGGCGACTTATCAGGGCAAGGATTTGCTGGACATGGCGCCTGAAATCCGGGCGCGTGAAGGTGTATTTTTGGCCTTCCAGTATCCGGTGGAAATTTCTGGCGTCAGCAATATCTATTTGTTGAAAGCGGCGCTGAACTCCATACGCAAGCATCAGGGCGAACCGGAAGTGGATGCGATGGATTTTTTAACGCTTGTTAAAGATAAGGTGCGCTTGCTGGAAATGGACGAGAAATTTCTTTACCGTGCGGTTAACGAAGGTTTTTCGGGCGGCGAAAAGAAACGCAACGAAATTCTGCAAATGGCTATCCTAGAACCCAAACTGTGCATTATGGATGAAACCGATTCGGGTCTGGACATTGATGCATTAAAAATTGTCTCGGAAGGCGTTAATTCCTTGCGTTCCCCGGAACGGTCGTTTGTGATGGTGACGCATTATCAGCGCTTACTGGACTACATCAAACCGGACAAGGTCCATGTTCTGGCCCACGGTCAGATCGTCAAATCCGGCGGCGCCGAACTGGCCCTGGAGTTGGAAGAAAAAGGCTACAGTTGGGTTGAAGAGGCGGTAGCGTAATGACGACGTCAACGGCAAGCCGTTATGCGGCTGAATACCCTTTGATAGCGGCGGCCTTGCCGGGGCAGACCTTGCCCTGGTTAAGGCACTTAAGGTCTGCGGCTCTGGAGCAATTCTCACTGCAGGGCTTTCCATCGCCGCGTGAAGAAGAATGGCGTTATACCAATGTGTCAGGCATTGAGAAGAAACTGTTTTCCCCGTCGCTAGCGTTAACCGCCGATGATGTCGATGCCGAGTGGCTGAATGAGCATAAAATAGCAGATGCCTGGGTCTTGGTTTTAGTCAATGGTCGTTTTTCTTCGGAGCTTTCGGTGTTAGCTGATTTGCCGGTAGGTGTTTCGGTGATGAGTATGGCGGATGCGCTGAACACGCAGGCTGAAAAACTGGAGCCCTATTTAGGCTCAGCAGCGAGTCATTTAGAACACGGCTTTATTGCGTTTAATGCCGCTTGGTTTACCGATGGCTTATTTGTGCATGTGCCTTCCAAACTGGTTTTAGAGCGGCCGATACAGGTGCTGCATATAGTCACGGGCGCCGATGTAATGACGGTTACCCGTAGTGTCATCATTGTCGAGGAATCCGCCGAAGCCAAAGTCATAGAGACTTATATCTCCAGGGATGGAGTGTATGCCGCAAGTCAGTCGGGAACAGACTCGACTGCCGGCGTAGCGAATGCCTATTTAACAGCCGCCGTTACCGAGATTTTTGTCGAGCTTAATGCCGATCTGACATTGTATAAAATGCAAAGCGAGTCTGAAAAAGCCTATCATTTTGGCGGCAGTTACATCATACAAAACCGGGATGCCCGATTTACGCATCATAATTTCGCCTTTGGTGGATTGTTATCCCGCAACGATATACATGTTGACCTGGGTTATGCGTCGGAGTGTGAATTGAACGGTTTGTATTTGGGAACAAAGCGCCAGCATATCGACAACCATACCCGCATCAAGCACTTGAAAGCACATGCTATCAGTCGCGAGTTGTATAAAGGTGTGTTGGATGGCAGGGCCAGAGGCGTGTTTCAGGGGCGAGTCATCGTGGCTGAAGATGCACAGAAAACCGATTCGCAAATGAATAACCGCAATCTGTTGTTATCGGATGATGCCGAAGTGGATACCAAACCACAGCTGGAAATTTATGCCGACGATGTCAAATGCGCTCATGGCGTGACGGTCGGTCAATTGGATGAAAAGTCGATTTTCTACCTGCAATCACGTTGCGTCGATCAGGAAACAGCGCGTAATATGCTGACCTTTGCCTTTGCCAATGAAATGGTCGATAAGATCAAGATTAAAAGCTTGCACGACAAGGTGCTGGAGCAGGTTTTAATACGCTTTCCGCAGGAAGGCGTGAACAAGGAATGGCTATAATGACATATTTTGATGTAAATAAGGTTCGCGCCGATTTCCCGATTCTGAACGAGAAAATTCGCAATAAGCCGCTGGTTTATCTTGATAATGCAGCCACCTGCCAGAAGCCGCAGGCGGTTATCGACAGCATCGTTCAGCTGTATAGTCATGATTATGCGAACGTACACCGGGGTGTGCATACCTTGAGCGTGCGTTCCACCGACAAATTTGAAGCAGCACGGACCAAGGTCAGGGACTTCATCAATGCCGCTTCCGACAAAGAAATCATCTTCGTCAAGGGCGCTACCGAAGCGATTAATCTGGTTGCGCAGACTTACGGCAAAACCAATATCAAGGCCGGTGATGAGATTTTAATCACCGCGATGGAGCACCATTCCAATATCGTGCCCTGGCAAATGCTCTGTGAGCAGACTGGCGCAGTGTTAAAAGTTGCACCTATCAATCTGCAAGGCGAGTTGATCTATGCCGAGTTTGAACAACTGCTCAGCGCTAAAACCAAACTGGTTTCAGTCGTGCACATGTCCAATGCCTTGGGTACGATTAATCCGGTAGAAAAGATCATCGCAGCGGCCCATGCTAAAGGCATTCCGGTCATGCTCGATGGCGCTCAAGCCATTCCGCACATGACAGTGGACGTGCAGGAACTGGATTGCGATTTTTATGTTTTTTCGGGTCATAAACTGTATGGTCCGACTGGCGTGGGCGTGTTGTATGGCAAGCAGGCCTTGCTGGAAGCAATGCCGCCGTATCAGGGCGGCGGCGATATGATACGCAAAGTCACCTTTGCAGAAACCGAATATAATACCCTGCCTTACAAGTTTGAAGCAGGCACACCGGCTATTGCCGAGGTGATTGGTCTGGGTGCGGCTATCGATTATCTGAATGCTTTCGGTATGGCTAATATTGCCGCTTACGAAGCCGGGTTGTTAGCTTATGCGACTGAAAAAGCCTTGCAAATTAAAGGGCTTAGGATTATCGGCGAGGCCGAGCATAAGGGGGCTATTCTGTCCTTTGTGCTGGATAAAATCCATCCGCACGATATAGGCACGATGTTGGATAGTTTGGGTATTGCAATCAGGGCAGGGCATCATTGCGCGATGCCGGTCATGGACTTTTTTGAAGTTCCTGCGACGGCCAGGGCCTCGTTTGCGATGTATAATACTAAAGAAGAAATCGATGTGTTAATGAATGGCATAGAGTCCCTGATTAAGGTGTTTGGCTGATGTTTGATGATTTACGTGACCTCTACCAGGAGGTAATTTTTGACCATAACCGCAATCCGCGCAATTTTCGGGTCATGGAAAATGCAGACCGGAAAGTGGAAGGCTTTAACCCGCTGTGCGGAGACCGGCTGACCTTATATTTGCAAATGGACGGCGATAAAATTATCGACGCCAGTTTTCAGGGGTCGGGTTGCGCGATATCGACAGCCTCGGTTTCGTTAATGACCGAGATCGTCAAAGGCAAAACCGAGCAGGAAGCCGAGGATTTATTTAAAAAGTTTCATGAGATGACCACCGGCAAGGATGAGAACTTCAATCTTGAAGCGGTCGGAAAACTTGCGGTATTAGCCGGGGTGCGTGAATATCCGGCTCGGGTTAAATGTGCTACCCTGGCCTGGCACACGCTGGATGCGGCATTGAAAAACGAACAAAAATCCATTTCGACTGAGTAAATGTTTAACGCGACTTCAGCGCAAATATACACTGGAAAACTGGCTGTACTTT
>CANNNN010000179.1 GCA_947506075.1 Methylococcaceae bacterium | reverse complement strand
TTCTTTACTACTTGGTAATTCGCTATTCATATACCGAGGTGTTAGGTCAAATTTTTAGGGGCTCGGATTGTACTACATGTTTAACGCGTTTTTTATGAGAAAGCCGTGATCAGGTAGCCGAAGGCAGCGAACCCGAGCCTGACATAGAAAACCAGGGTAAAAGTTTAATTGCGCAACTGGACGCTTACCTCAACCCATCAGTCACAGAGCAGGTCGAGCATTCAGCAGAAGTGCCGGCTGTTCATCAGTTCACGCTGGAAAGGGAACAAAATGATGTGGTCGGAACCGATCATTGGCACATCTCCTTGCGCTTTGGACCTGAGGTGTTCAGAAACGGCATGGACCCCTTTTCGTTCGTGCGCTGCCTGTCCAACCTGGGAAATATTGTCCAACTGGTGACCGTGATCGATGCCATTCCGGCAGCCGAAGACATGGACCCGGAATCCTGCTACCTGGGTTTTGAAATCAGCTTTAGCAGCAATGCCGACAAACTCGCCATTGAGAGCATTTTCAATTTTGTCCTTAGCGACTGCACCATTCATCTGTTGCCGCCATACAGTAAAGTCTCGGAATACCAGCAGCTGATTGCGGACTTGTCGGAACAGGACATGCGCCTGGGTGAAATCCTGGTCAAGTGCGGCACCTTAACGCCGAAAGAACTGGAGAAGATCCTCAACTTTCAAGCCGAACAGAGTGACGAACTACAGCAGCCCATTGGCGAAGTTCTGATCGAGCATCGGCTGGTCAGCGCGCCGCTCGTGGCAACTGCACTGGAAAAACAGCAACAGATTAAAGACCACAAAAAAACCGAATCCAGCCTGATCCGCGTCGATGCCGAAAAACTCGACGAATTGATCAATCTGGTCGGGGAGCTGATTATTGCCGGGGCCGGCACTAGTCTGATTGCCCAGCGCGCTAACATGGCCGACCTGGTCGAATCTACAGCCACATTGTCGCGGCTGGTCGAAGAAGTCCGTGATTCCGCACTGGCCTTGCGCATGGTGCAGATCGGCGGCACGTTCAATCGCTTCCAGCGCGTGGTGCGTGATGTCAGCAAAGAGCTGGGCAAGGACGTCGACCTGGTTATCAGTGGCGGTGATACCGAACTGGATAAAATCGTCGTGGAAAAAATCGGTGACCCGCTGACCCATTTGGTACGCAACTCGATGGATCACGGCATAGAAACTGCCGAACTGCGTATTGCTCGAGGCAAACCAGCCAAAGGTACATTGAAGCTGAATGCCTATCATGACGCGGGCAGCATCGTTATTGAAGTGATAGACGACGGCGGTGGACTGAACAAGGAAAAAATTCTCAGTAAAGCCATCGAACGCGGCCTGGTCAGTGAGAGCGCAAACCTGAGCGACAAGGAAATCTACAACCTGATCTTCGAAGCCGGATTTTCTACCGCCGACACGGTCAGCAACCTGTCCGGTCGCGGTGTCGGCATGGACGTGGTGCGCCGCAACATCCAGGCTTTACGCGGCACCGTCGATCTGGACAGCGTCGAAGGACAAGGCAGCACCGTCCGTATCCGGCTACCGCTAACCCTGGCTATTATCGATGGATTCATGGTTGGCGTCGGAAATTGTGCCTACGTTATCCCCTTGGATATGGTGGTTGAGTGTATCGAATTAAGGGCCTGGGCCGACGACGAAGGCGATGGCCAATATCTGAATTTGCGCGGCGAAGTACTGCCCTATCGACGACTGCGGGATCACTTTGCATTTGAGGGTGATAGGGTGCAACGCGAGAATGTAGTGGTGGTGCGTTATGGCGAGCACAAGGCCGGTTTGGTCGTGGACAAGTTGATGGGCGAATTCCAGACTGTGATCAAACCCTTGGGCCAGCTGTTTAAAGGCGAAAAGAGCATAGGCGGCTTCACGATATTGGGCAGCGGCGAGGTCGCGCTGATCGTTGATGTGCCAGGCTTGATGAGCCAGGTGGAACAGGAAAGAGAGGTAGGAAAAATGCGGAGCATCGCTAATTAACAGCATGTCGGTCGGGGTTTGCAACACATACGCATCAAGCTAAGCCCTCTCCAGAGGGAGAGGGTTGGGTGAGGGGTGATTAAATGAAGAAAAAACTTATTTTTAATCCCCTCATCCTAACCTTCTCCCGCTGGAGAAGGGACTGTCCATCCTTAATTTAATGGCAGTGACACGGCACATAAGAACCAAATTAACATTTTTAGCTTAATTTGATGCGTATGGGTTTGCGATACCGACCGAAACCTTTACAAGCTTTAGCTATAACAAAACCGGGTGATGGGCTTACAAACCCCGTCACTGCTAAGTCCAAGACCGAACTCCCAAGCTAAGGCTTGGAAACCAGCACAAACCTGATTTAATCATACCTGTCGAGGAGACACTGTAATGAGCGTATTCAATTTATTTTCCAATCGCAACCAGAAAGACGAACTGGCCCAATTCGGGCTGTTGATAGAAAAGTCCGGTAATGGCGTTCTGTTTTTTGATGCTAATCTGGTTATTTCCAAAGCCAGTTTATCGGCAACTAAACTGCTCAGACAACACCAGGCCGTTTTTGAAAAAGTCATGCCGAATTTTGATATTCAGCATCTTGTCGGTGCGAGTCTGGACAGTTTTACCGTAATACCTGGCCCGATCTTTTCAGAACTGCGTAAACAGCATAAAAGCTGGTCTGCAATAATCCCGGTCGGAGAGGAGAATTTTCAGCTAACACTGACGCCGTTTGTCGACCTGCATGAAGTGTTTAAAGGCGGCATATTCGAATTTAGCTACGTCACCGAGCAATTAAAACAGGATGCGGAAACTGATAGAGCCTTATCGGTACTGCAACAGATGGTCACGCCGGTCATGACCTGCGATTTCGAGCGCAGGATCACCTCGGCCAATCCTTCGCTGATCAAGCTGCTAAATCAATATAAATCAGAGCTGCAAAAAGTCTTTCCCGGCTTTGATCCCGACCGGTTGATGGGCGTCTGCATCGATGGCTTTCACCGTAATCCGGAGATGCAAAAAGGCATTTTTGCCGATGCCGGAAAAATGCCGCACAAAGCCACCATAAAAGTATTGGAACTGTCGTTTAACTTAACCGTTTTTCCGGTACTGGATAAACAGGGCAAAATCAACGGCTATGCGGTGGAATGGATAGACGTCACCGAGCAATTAAAACAGGAAATCATCTCCGACAGATCGCAATCGGTGCTGCAGCACATGGTCACCCCGGTGATGACCTGCGATTTCGAGCGGCGGATCACTTCCTTCAACCCTGCGCTGCACAGGCTGTTAAACCAATATCGAACAGACCTGCAAAAAGTGTTCCCCGGTTTTGACCCCGACAAGCTGATGGGCGTTTGTATCGATAGCTTTCACCGTGACCCGGAAATGCAAAAACGCATTTTTGCCGACCCCAACAAAATGCCGCACAAAGCCACCATTCAGGTGCTGGATATGTCGTTTAACTTAACTGTTTTTCCGGTGCTGGATAAACTGGGCAAAATTAACGGTTTTGCGGTGGAATGGGTCGACTGCACCTCCGAGGCCAAAGCGACCGCCGAAATCAGCCGGGTTTCCAGCGCCGCTATCGCAGGACAATTAAAGGAACGTATCAATACCACCGAATTTACCGGTGCAACCAAAGCCTTTGGCAATTCGGTTAACCAGATACTGGACGCGGTGATAGGTCCGCTGAATGTTGCGGCCGACTACGTGGATAACATCGCCAAGGGCAACATACCCGAGCGGATCACCGATACTTATAACGGTGATTTCAACATTCTAATCAATAACCTCAACACTTGTATCGATGCGGTTAACGCGCTGGTGGTCGACGCCAATCTATTATCGCTTGCCGCCGTCGAGGGCCGTTTAACCACCCGCGCCGATGCGACTAAACACCAGGGCGATTTTCGTAAAATTGTCGAAGGCGTAAACAACACTCTGGACGGCATCGTCCTCCCGGTAAACGAAGCGATGGAGGTTCTGGCGGCGATGGAGATGGGCGACCTTAGCCAAACCATGAATGGCGACTACAAGGGTGAGCTTAACGCTTTTAAAGACACCATCAACAATACCATAGGAAAAATCTCGCAAGTTATCAGCGAAGTCAATGGCGCGGCGTCCAATATCGCCTCGGCCAGCGAACAGGTCTCTGCGACCGCACAAAGCATGAGCCAGGCGACCAGTGAGCAGGCCGCCAGCGTCGAGGAAACCAGCGCGTCCATCGAACAGATGTCGGCGTCGATCAACCAGAACACTGAAAACGCCAAGGTCACCGACGGCATGGCGATGCAAGCCAGTAGCGATGCAGTGAAAGGCGGGGATGCAGTGAAACATACGGTCAGCGCGATGAAGAGCATCGCCGGCAAGATCGGCATCATCGACGACATTGCCTACCAAACCAATTTGCTGGCCCTGAATGCCGCGATTGAAGCTGCGAGAGCTGGCGAACACGGCAAGGGTTTCGCGGTGGTCGCCGCCGAAGTGCGTAAACTCGCCGAACGCAGCCAGGTCGCCGCACAGGAAATCGGGGAACTCGCCTCCAGCAGCGTCGAGATGGCGGAAAGCGCCGGTAAACTCTTGGATACCATCGTGCCTTCGATCAAGAAAACCTCCGATCTGGTGCAGGAAATCTCGGCGGCCTCTGAAGAGCAGTCAGCCGGTGCCTCCCAAATCAATACCGCGATGGAGCAGATCAACAAGATTACCCAGCATAATGCCAGTTCTTCGGAACAGCTGGCCGCAACCTCCGAAGAGATGAGCGAACAGGCCGCGCAACTACAGGAACTGATGTCGTTCTTCAGTGTCGGTGACAGCAGATCCACGGCAGTCGCCAAGTCCAAATCGGTAAAACCAGTATCTAGAAAAACGGTGGCCGCAAAACATGCGCCTAACGAATCTGAATTTGTGAAGTTCTAGGAGGTCACATGAACGCATTGGCACCCGCTGTACAGAAATCCGCCAGCTTGGCTGGCATTCAGGAACTTGAGGAGCAGCAATATTTAACCTTTATGTTGGCCGGTGAGACCTATGCGGTCAGCATACTGCCGATCAAGGAGATTATTCAGTACGGCCAACTAACCGAAGTGCCACGCATGCCGAATTTCATACGCGGCGTCATTAATCTGCGGGGCGCCGTGGTGCCGGTGATTGATTTAAGCGCGCGCTTCGGCAAGCCGTCCACAACGGTAGGTCGGCGCAACTGCATCATCATCATCGAAGTGGTGATAGGCGAGGAAACGCAGAATGTCGGCGTGATGGTGGATGCGGTCAATGCCGTACTGGAAATCCCGGCTAACGAGATTGAACCGACGCCCACCTTCGGCACCAACATCCGGGCTGATTTTATTGCCGGCATGGGCAAGATCAATGGCAAGTTTGTGATCATCCTGAATATTCAACATGTGCTGTCGATGGATGACATGGCGACGCTGGCTGAAGTGGGTTCTTCAGCACATGCAGAGTTGACACCGTTATGAGTATTTTGCTCGTTCCCAAGCTCCAGTTTGGGAACGCTGTGACCGAATTAAAACGCTTATGAATGAATTAACTGAAGTTTCCCAGTTTTTCAGGAGCAAGAAATTTAGAACGCGAAAAAAAATAGTGAAAAAATTTCGAAAATTTTTTGCCACTCTTAATGCGTGTTAATTAATCCTTATGTAACTCGATTATTC
>CANNNN010000178.1 GCA_947506075.1 Methylococcaceae bacterium | reverse complement strand
CGTTTTTAATGGGGTTTTAATTGCTGAAGCTGGAAATGCAGCACTATCCATGAACCTACCACACCGAGCACCGATGAAATGAATAGCAATGCCAGCGTATCGGTAAAGCCTAAAAACAGCACATGGAACGTGCCATCATAAAGCCTGGACAGAGTTTCAATCGGTTGTTTTAAAATCAGCATAATGATGGTGACGATAAACCAGGCGGTCACGCCGGAAAAAAAACCTATCCAAAAGCCGCTGTATAAAAACGGCCGATGTATGAAACTATTGGTTGCACCGACCAGTTTAGCAATGACAACCTCATCACGCCGATTATGTAATTCCAGTCGTATGGTATTGGCGGTAATAAACAAAACACCGGCAGCCAGCAGTAAGCTTAATAGGGTAACGCCGCGCCGCGCCACCTCCATAATTGATTGCAAGCGCTTAACCCATTGCAGATCCATCTGGGCAAAATCCACTTCTGCTTCCCGTCCAAAATTATCAAGCAAAGTCTCAAGCACCTGCTCGTTTTCGAATGAATTTTTAGGCAACACCTGAATGACTATCGGTAGTGGATTTTTCTCCAGGGATTTTACGGCGTCCCCGAAGCCGCTGTATACCTGAAACTCGGCTAGCGCCTGCTCCTTGGTAATTACTTTGACCTCCTGAATTTCAGGATTTCTCCTGAGAGTATCGGCAAAACTGCGCGCCCTCCCCTCTGAAATCTCATCTTTAAGGAACAATGAAATTTGATTGCTAGCTTCCAGATTGCCCACCAACTGCTGTAGATTTGCGACCAGGATATAAAAGCCACTGGCCAGCGAAATGGCAATCGCCAACACCACAATTGTCATCGCAGATGTGAAGCGGGATGCAACCAGGCGCCCTAGGCTTGAAAACAGCGCATGGGCATGAAGATTCCGATAGGCATGCCATTTATCGACAAAGTTGCCGCCGGACTTTTTGGTTTGCCAACGCAACTCCTGTTTACCGGATTTTTTATTAACATGTTTCATAGTTTAACTCGCAATCAGTTGACCATGATCCAATTTTAAGACCCGGTGGTTCATTTGACCAATCAGTGAAATATCATGCGAGGCAATCAGCACAGTAACACCAACCTGTTGAAACTGTTCAAACAAATGCATAATCTCGGCGGACAGTTCAGGATCAAGATTTCCGGTCGGCTCATCGGCCACTATCATCGCCGGCTTGTTAACCACCGCCCGCGCAATCCCTACCCTTTGCTGCTCACCACCGGATAAAACTGCCGGAAATTTTCTTTCCTTACCTATTAGACCAACCTTGCTTAATGAGGCGCGGACCCTTCTGGAAACCTCATGATGACCGTAACCTGCTATGACTAGCGGCAATGCGACATTATCAAAAACCGTTCTGTCCTGCAGCAGCTTGTAATCTTGGAAAATCAAACCCACTTTCCTGCGTATATAGGGAACCTGCCTATCCTTGGCCTCGTTAAGGTTCTGGCCGTCCAAAAACACCTGCCCCCGAGTGCTGCGCTCAATAACCGCAATCAATTTGAATAAGGTGCTTTTACCTGCCCCGGAATGGCCGGTCAGAAAAGCCATTTCACCGCGCTGTAGATGAAAACTGACGTTGCGCAAGACATCGCCCGCTTCAGGATACCTCATCGTGACATTGTCGAACTTTAACATAGGTTTTTTGTACTACTCCGAAGCAAAAAATAACATACTGATTATTATCACCAATGACGCGGATTGGTCGGATTTATGCAGATTTCTTATGCGCTTTTAAATCAGTGCCTTTCCGCGTCATACGTGTTCAATTTTCTTAAATGTTTTTAGTCATTGACAAACAACGCATTGACGAAAGATTCCGCATCAAAATCCTGCAGATCATCAATCCCTTCGCCTATACCGATAAACCGGATCGGGATATTGAACTGTTTGGCCAAAGCGAAAATAATACCGCCTTTTGCTGTGCCGTCGAGTTTAGTCAGCACCAAGCCGGTCAAGGCCACAGTTTCATTGAACAGCCGGGTTTGCGACAGCGCATTTTGTCCGGTGCCGGCATCCAGCACCAGCAGCACTTCATGCGGCGCTGCATCATCCAACTTGCCGATAATCCGTTTTACTTTTTTCAATTCGTCCATCAGGTTAGATTTGGTATGCAGCCGTCCTGCCGTATCGGCAATCAACACGTCGATACCTTTAGCCTGCGCGGACTGCAAGCCATCATAGATCACCGATGCCGAATCAGCTCCGGTATGCTGAGCCACCACATGAATGTTATTACGCTCTCCCCAGGTTTGCAATTGCTCGACCGCCGCTGCTCTAAACGTATCACCGGCCGCCAGCATCACGCTATGACCTTGGGCCTGCAGACGTTTGGCCAGTTTGCCGATGGTGGTGGTTTTACCCGCTCCATTGACGCCGACCACCAGGATCACGAAGGGTGTGTTCTGTTTGGGTATCTGCAGGTTCTGACTGCAGGGCTTAAGCATATCCAGCAGTTCCTGCTTTAAGGCCGCAGTCAATGCTTCCCCGTCATTGAGCTGATGCCGTTCTACACTTTCAGTCAAGCGTTTGATGATAGCCGTGGTCGCATCTACGCCGATATCCGCCATTAACAAACTGGCTTCAATTTCTTCCAGCAAATCCTCGCCTATACCTTTTGATCCTAGCGGAATATGAGCCAGCACCCCGCTTAGACCAGTACGAGTTCGCTTTAACTGGGTCTTAAGACGCAAATACAGCGATTCAGGCTCCGGTATCAGATAAGCTTCTTCAACAACCGGTACAGCTTCCTCGTGAGGCTTTAGCGCTTCGGCATACGCCTGCCGACTGTAAAAACTGATCGCCAGCAATGGCAACATTAACAAGGCCGCTAAAGCATGATGCGCTAACGCCGCCCATAAAGGCGCTTCGAATTTTATGCCGACAATGCCTAAGCCGATCTGCACCAACAATAACACGCCAAGCCATAAACCGGCTGTTCGTAACGGCTTGGGGCGATGCGCCGATGTTGAGACCAGCATCACCAGACTCAGTATAATAAAGCAAACCAGCGCGCCGACCCTGTGTAGCCAGTTTACTGCAAGTTGCGCATCGAATGCGAAATCACCGATATATCCGGTGCTCAAGCCGCTGAATAAATTTAGCGCAGTTTGATAATCGGCTATCGGCCACCATGAACCATTGCATTGCGGAAAACCTGTACAGGCTAAAGCGGCATGATTGGCACTAACCCAGGCACCCAGGACAATCTGCAATCCTAATAGCAACATCGCAAAACGGGTCAAATTTACCAGACCGGTGCGCGCTGTTTGACCCGTGACACTGAACTGGGGTTTAGACCGTAAATGCAGACCAAACAGCAGCCAAAAGCTTAGCATGCCCAATAAAACATCAATCGTTATAACTATAGGCATAGCCGCTATGGCTTTAGCCCAAAAGCCAAAAGCTGCTTGTATCCCGACTAAACCCAGCAACATTAATGAACTGGCTAAACGACCGGGTTGCCGCCATGACATCAAGACCAACAACAAAATCAATATGCCTAAGGTAGCGGTCAAATAAACATGACTATTAGCCATCACTAAACCCATAACACCTTGATCGGGTAACGACAGATCAATGCCCGATAAACGGAAATATGCACCTAAGACAATAATTATTAACGTTAAAATAACGCTAAATACAGTTATTTTTCTGAACATATAATTTTCCACTAACCAATTTGTGAGATTTTAAGTAGATGCATCAGATCATCTTTAACTTTGTAAGTATTGAAATCCGGTTCATATTGCATCATTAAATTCCCCAGAGGATCTATTAAAAACAGCATGCCCTCAGGTATGCTGTTTTTTCTGATTTCAGTTATTTTTTTAAGCAGTTCGGCACTGGGTTTAATCCTGATCAAATCTGAATTAAGCGCAAACTCTCGATCTTCGTTACCGATCAATTTTGCTACCAACGCATCGTCCATTTTATTGTCTTCACGCAGCAGGCTTAATAGCAGCCCATTATCGTTTTTGTTTTCAGTTCGCCGCAACCGCCATAACAGCGTATCTTTCAACCACCATTGACTCGCCGCTTCCACGGTCTGATCTTTGAAAACCATTACAACACGGCGCGTACGCGGTAGCTCCTTGTTTAGCATCAGCCTTAATTGCTTGGTTTTAAGCAGCGCATCAAGACAAATTTCATTGCACCCGGCATTAGGTATCACATTGACAATTAACCAGTGACCTGGCAGTTCCCCGATATTTTTATTTGAAAATTCATCGAAACCGATAAAGTCACTATTTTCTGTTGTTACCGCAGGGATTATCAACTGCCCGGCATTAGTTGTCCCCTTTACTAGATGCGGATTTTCTTTTAAGCCCCAAGCGATTAAAAAGGGAATAATGGTTAATCCAAAAATAAGCAGAATTAATAGTCGATTTTTCTTTTGTTGCTTAGTCATCATTTCTTTTTAAAACTATACCAAAAAAATAGCGCGGTGAGTGTAAATGCCAGTGCAAACCATTGAATCGCATAGGCTGTATGTTGTTCAGGCAACATAATTGTAGTTGTTTGCCATTCCCGTTTAAAACCATCGGTTTGATCATTATCCAGCTCGACCTGAAAGGTAAATAGCGGATAAGCCAGTTTTTTTGCTAAAACCTGACTATCAACGATCTGTACGACAGATGGCCAACTGTCTGTCGGTATTTCGGCACCCGCTAATTTTATCCCGACACTAGGAAAATGGTTGATCCGGCCTGTTACAATCGATGGTTCGTTGTTGATCTGTATATCCGGCAACACTGTTCTGTCCTGATTTAACGGAATCCAGCCTCTATTGACCAAAACAGCCTTACTTTCCCCTTGCAGTACAAACGGAGTCAACACGAAATAGCCGGCTTTGCCGGCGCTGATTTGATTGTCAATCAGGAATTGATGAGCCTTATCGTAATGCCCGGTAACTTGCACTTTTCTATAGCTGAGCGCATCACCCTTATCTTCAAGGCTAGTAGATAAGTGTATGATTTCAGCAGAGGCTAATGACTGCTGTTGCTGCTTAAGAAAAACACTTTTCTCATCTGAGCGACCTAATTGCCAAATTCCCAATGTACATAACAGCGTTAACAAACATAAATAAGCCAATGTTGGCGCTTTTTCAAACTTCATTGTGCCGTGCCTCTGTTGGTAAACATACTTTTTTTATTTCATCTATTGGCACAGACAGCTTAATAAACGAAAATGGACTTATTTTATCATCAAAACTAAGCCTACCATGATTATCCAAAGTATCGTCATTATTGCCTTTATGCTGATAATTATCAGCCTTGGCTCTGCCCTGTTTCATTTGGTTAACCCTAAAACCGAACAGCAATCCAAAAAAACCGTTAAAGCCCTGACCGTTCGCATTACGCTGTCTATCCTGTTATTTATTTTTGTTTTTATTGCTGTTGCAACAGGACTCTTTAAACCCCATGGTTTGGGTGAAAAAATGCACATGCAAAAACCGCCTCAGACTGAGCACATTAATAACTGATTTTTAAGCAATGCCCACTAAAACAAAGTAGGGGTGTAATATGTGCGCCTTTTTGCCTTAACTTATCACACCCTCTGACACCCTAAGCCAATCTATCCGTCTTTCGTGAATCAATACGACAAAAAAAAAGCGCTGCCTGATGTTAGGCAGCG
>CANNNN010000177.1 GCA_947506075.1 Methylococcaceae bacterium | reverse complement strand
GCAAATATGCACTTTCAAGATCATGAGGTTTAGGTGCTGGAGTAGTGAAGTCAAAAATCATGCGGCTATTGTCTATTATTTTATGATTTTTTTGTGAAAATATTTAAATGGTAGGTGAACGGTTACCAAAAAACATCCCCACAGTTGCCACAGATTCACTGATTATGAAGATCTAATCGGTGAATCTGTGGTGGTTTATTTTTGCGATTCGTCTGTGCATAATTTCAACCCATCACCATCAGGAGAATAAAATGATAAGCCTTTTTTTAGCCAGTATTTTATTAGGTGCAGCCTCCGGTTTACTCGCCGGACTTTTCGGAATAGGCGGCGGTTTGATTATTGTCCCGGTTTTAGCGATATTGTTTTCAGCGCAAGGGTTCTCCGCAGAACTGGTTATGATCATGTCGGTAGCAACCTCGCTAGCGACTATCATTTTCACCTCCATCGCTTCGGTGCTGGCACACCATAACTTGAATACAGTGTTATGGAATAAAGTACTAAACCTGGGGCCGGGAATTATGGTCGGCGCGGCCGTCGGTGCATTAATCGCGAATCATATTTCCGGCAGCTTATTACGCGTTATCTTTATCCTCTATTTGTTAGGTGTGGGGGTGCAAATGGCGTTGCAATTAAAGCCTAAACCCGGACAGCTGCAACCCTCAAAACGCTTGGACTTGGTCGCCGCAAGTCTGATCGGACTGTTTTCGTCACTGCTCGGAATAGGTGGAGGCACGCTCATTGTGCCTTATCTTGTTCATTATCAATCGCCGATGCGTAATGCAGTAGCAGTAGCCATAGCCAGCGCCTGCGGCCTGCCGATTGCCGTTGTCGGAACACTGGGCTATGCCTTATTGGGCAAGGATGCAGCGCAACTGCCCGACTGGAGCTTGGGCTACATCTTTCTACCTTCTTTTCTGGGCATAGTACTGACCAGTATATTTACCGCGCCGATAGGCGCCAAGCTGGCGCATAAACTACCGGCGGAAAAATTAAAACGTTTTTTTTCGTTACTGTTATTTGTGATGGCGGCCAAGTTGCTCTGGTTTTGAAATTTACGTTATTTTTATGCCGCCAAATTTGCGATAATGCACAGTCATTTTATTTACAAGGGTTCCGTTGCACATGTGGTTTAAAAATCTAAGCGTTTTTCGTCTTACTGAAGAATTCACCTTAGCTCCAGCTGACCTGGAACTGAAACTTGAACAAATGGCTTTTCGTCCCTGCGGCAGCCACGAAGAATCAACGTTTGGCTGGACTTCCCCGCTGGGTAAATCATCAGATCAACTAGTGCATAGCGCGAACGGTTTTTTGATGCTGTGTGGCAAAAAAGAAGAAAGAGTTCTGCCCTCCTCTGTCGTCAATGAAATGATGCAGGAAAAGATTCTTGAAACTGAGGAACAACAAGGCCGTAAACTGTCTAAAAAAGAACGCACGGCCATCAAGGATGAGCTTATCTTTGAGTTATTGCCCAGAGCCTTCACCTTCTCTAACAAGACTTACGCTTATATTGACCCTAAAGGCGGCTGGCTGATCGTCGATGCTGCGTCTGCCAAGAAAGCCGAAGACTTGCTGAGTTCGCTGCGCAAATCCTTGGGCTCACTTCCGGCTGTGCCGCTCAATACCATTGAAAAACCGGTCAAAGTCATGACCGAGTGGCTGGTCAATAATCAGCCGCCCGACGACATCATCATCGAAGACGAATGTGAATTGCGCGCACCAGAAGAAGCCGGCGGCATTATTCGTTGCAAGCGCCATGATTTGAGTCTGCCGGAAATCAAGAACCATCTGGATACCGGCAAGGAAGTCATCAAACTGGCGGTAAACTGGGCTGACCGCCTGTCTTTTATTATCGACGAAAATCTGGCCGTCAAGCGCCTGAAGTTTCTTGATCTTATTCAGGACCAGGTCTCCGATGTTAATACCGACTCTGAAGCGGAGCAGTTTGACGTGGATTTTTCGATCATGTCGCTGGAACTGGCTAATTTTCTGCCGCGTTTGTTGGAAATCTTCGGCGGCGAAAATAGAGCATAATCCTAGAAAAATCATTTTCCACGAAAGACACTAAAATTAATCATTAATGTTTTTTAAACGTTTCGACCGGGGTTGCAAACTTCGGTCGGCTTCGGATTTTTAAACAGCTCCGGGGATTGTTGATGGCTTGCAGGAAAAACCAGAGCCGCTTACACTGTCACATCAGGTTTTAATCATCCGTGAATTTTTAAGGAGTTTCCCATGTTAGAAAAAAACCAATCCGCTCCGCTGTTCAGTTCAATAAATCAACACAATGAAACAGTTAGCTTGGCCGATTACGCCGGAAAAAAGAATGTGGTTTTGTATTTTTATCCTAAAGACGACACGCCTGGCTGCACGATAGAAGCTAACCAATTTACCCAGCTTGCCTCGGAGTTTGCCAAGGCAGATACGGTGGTTATCGGGGTCAGCAAGGATAGCTGCTCTAGCCACGAAAACTTTATCAAGAAATTTGACCTAAAAGTAGATTTGCTCGCAGACGTCAATGGCGAACTCTGCGAGAGCTATGGCGTGTGGCGGGAACGAGAAAAGGAAGGCGTTAAAAGTATGGCCATTTTTCGCTCCACTTTTATTATCAACAAAGACGGTATATTAGCTGATGTGACTTATGGCGTTACGCCCGAAGGGCATGCCCAAGAGATATTAGAAAAAGTAAAAGCCCTATAACTTAGTGCCAAGTTCATCAAAACAACCTCATGACCAAACCTGATTTTACTTTGCATCATGCCAGCCTCATTGTTTCAGATACGGTAGCATCACTGATATTTTACTGTGATGTTATAGGCTTGCAACAAACTGACCGGCCGGACCTTGGCTTTCCAGGCGCCTGGCTGCAATTGGGTGGGCAACAGATTCATTTGCTGGAACTGAAAAATCCCGACCCAACAACCGGCCGCCCTGAACATGGCGGTCGTGACCGGCATATTGCATTAAGTGTGCAGGAACTGGCACCGATTCAGCAGGTACTGGATAAAACCGGCACAGTCTACACCCTGAGTAAATCCGGACGCTTAGCCCTGTTTTGCCGCGATCCGGACGGCAATGCGCTGGAAATACTTCAGCAGGTATAATTGGCTATTTTTTCTTGCGTACCATCGTATAGAGCTTAAAGAACAATATGGAAGAGGACAGCAGCAGCGTTATTGCGTTTGCAAACACGATGGCTTTATCGCCAAGATAAATGCCATAGATAAGCCAACACAATACACCTAACGTAAAGCACATGTACATGCCCAAAGACAGGGACTCCGTATCCCTGGTTTTTATCGTCAATATGGCCTGAGGCACAAAGGAGGCGGTGGTCAGTGTAGCGGCTAAGTAGCCAATAATTTCAGGGGTCGTTAGCATAAATGTTTGGATATAGCCCCACTCAACCCGCTGCTTTTTTTAATTTTTTAAGTACGCTTTGCCCGATAGCATTTGCAAACTCCTCAATATTTTCATACCCCTGCTCCTGGGCAAAATTGACTACGGCCATAACCAGCTTTTTAGTTTCGGCTATTTCTGTGTGAGCTCGCCCACAGCCTTCGCAATGCGTTCCTTCGTAAGTACAGTTATCAGTACAGGGGCTAAATTTCATTATATTTCCTTTATTATTTTGACAGTATTGATTATTTTATTTTCGTAACGGATAAACTAAAAACAGAATTACACCCGCATGCGCTAATATTTAAATTATTTTACCACACCGAAGCTACCCTGATGATCCACAGGCAATTCCCGAACAAAAATATTTTCTAGCTAAATGATGCTGATCTCTTTTATCCCCGCGCATTCAGCTGATACTCACCACGATGTTTCCAAAACTGATTATCCCCTTAACGATTTGAAAAGCCCCCTTGCCCCGCTCTTCGTTATTTTTCCAAATAGAATTTCCAATTTGGATTTCGGCACCACAATGGACGGCGTCTTCCACAATAACCTGAACATTCTCGGGCAGCGTCATTTGTAACAGTAGATTAATTCTCTCTGCATGAAGCTGGGGGCAATCCAGTTCAAGTTTTTCTCGGGTATGCAGGAGTTTGTTTAATAGATCTTTTTTGTCTTTTTCGGGGTGCGCCAGCACAAAGGCAAGAATCTTCTTGATGTCTTCCTGCTCCTTTTCGTTTGCCTCAATCTCAAGCTTAAGCTTGTCCATCTGCAACTGCAGATAAGGGTTAACCCCCACCCTGATCTTGGTGATAAGGCCTGCATTCGTGCCCATTATTGCGGTTTTGACCAGTACTGTCGCACAGCTAATACCACCAATGATCTGGCCTTTTTTACCACCGGATTTTCCGACCAATATCCGGTTAAGCGCGGTCAAATGGTTATGCATCGAGAATTCTTCAATAATGATGTCTATACTGGCTTCCATACAGACATTTTCGGCAAAGCGCGCAGCGATTGAACCTTTGCTGATAATCTTCGCGTTAAATATGGGCGCTACATTTGGATCGCTACTCTGTACGCTGTGACCGATGACGCCGCCTTTTATTACGACATTTCCACCCGCGACAATTTCTGCCGCTTCCACGGTTCCGCCGACGAACACGTCTCCGGTCGCGTATATCTTCATCCCGTGCGTGACATCGCCTTTGATATTAATAGTGCCGTCAAAATCCAGGTTTCCGATGGAAAGATCAACTTTAGGCAGGTTAATCGTGGGCTCTACCAGGATGCCATTCGGAACCAGTTTGGGTTGACCGGTGATAGCAGCCAGCAGCAAACTGTTATTATCCGGATCCAACTCTGCATCCAGGTCAAACTCTACACCCTGCAGTCCCGAGGCAAACTGTGTGTCTTGCCCGGGTTGAGGCATAAGCACTTGCCCAGTAATATCCCAGCCCTTTTTGCCTTCGGTGGCGGGGGTGCGGCACATCAGCGGATCGCCAGGCTTTACGACAATAAGCTGCCCAAGATCTCGGTAGTCGACATTACCGCGATTATCGACCTGAGGTTTCCGTTCTCTTATTTGCGGTATCAAACTTTGAAACCTTGCGTCAATACCCCGCACTGGCGCCAGCCCTTGAGCAATGATACGCTCGATAGCTACGCCTTCCTTTAGGGCAGCCTGGATTTCATTTTTGATGATACCCCTAACGATTCCTTTTTCCTGCATGGCCTGCTGAATTTGATTAAACGTAACAGGCGTTCCTCCGTAGGGAGGAATTAAAGTGAGCTTGGCAGACATTTTGACAACATCAATATTGATTGTGAATACACCATCCCGGCGCTCACCAATTTCCAGCACAAAGCCCTCATTAGCTGTTGTGTACTGTTTTAGAAGGTTTGAAAGTGCATTTTCATACAGGAACAAATTGGATAAACCGCGCGATGCCAAAGCTTCTTTGATTAACAACTCATCCAGCAAGGGCGTGTACTCACACGGTTCAAATGTGACAAGCAATTTGCCGTCATCGCTCAGCTTGAATGTCAGTGCATCGATAGGCGATAAATGTGTCATTGCTAACTCCTGAAAAGATTAGTGCTGTTTATCGTCATTAACTGAAGTTTCCCAGTTTTTCAGGAGCAAGAAATTTAGAACGCGAAAAAAAATAGTGAAAAAATTTCGAAAATTTTTTGCCACTCTTAATGCGTGTTAATTAATCCTTATGTAACTCGATTATTCTTTATAAACAACAACTTATT
>CANNNN010000176.1 GCA_947506075.1 Methylococcaceae bacterium | reverse complement strand
GTTGAAGGTATGCAGTTTGACCGTGGCTATTTGTCACCTTACTTCATCAACAAACAAGAAAACATGAGCGTCGAATTAGACGATCCATTGATTCTGATTTACGACAAGAAAATTTCCAACATCCGCGACATGCTCCCAGTATTGGAAGCCGTTGCTAAAGCTGGTCGTCCATTATTGATCGTTGCTGAAGATGTCGAAGGCGAAGCGTTGGCAACATTGGTTGTTAATACTATTCGTGGCATCGTTAAAGTTGCTGCTGTTAAGGCACCTGGTTTCGGCGATCGTCGTAAAGCCATGCTGGAAGACATCGCGGTATTGACTGGCGGTGTAGTCATTTCTGAAGAAGTTGGTTTGAGCCTGGAAAAAGCTGAATTGGCCCAACTGGGAACAGCCAAGAAAGTACAAATCACTAAAGAAAACACTACCATCATTGATGGCGCTGGTTCTGAAGAGCAAATCAAAAGCCGTGTTGCACAAATTCGTGCCCAAGCTGATGATGCAACCTCTGACTATGACAAAGAAAAGCTGCAAGAACGTCTGGCTAAATTAGCTGGCGGTGTTGCTGTGATCAAAGTCGGCGCGGCAACTGAAATTGAAATGAAAGAAAAGAAAGCCCGCGTTGAAGATGCATTGCATTCAACTCGCGCAGCGGTTGAAGAAGGCGTTGTTGCTGGCGGCGGTTCTGCTCTGGTTCGCGCTATTTCTGCTCTGGATAAGCTGGAAGGCATTAACCACGACCAAACTGTTGGTATCAACATTCTGCGTCGTGCGATGGAAGAGCCTTTGCGTCAAATCGTTGCTAACGCTGGCGACGAGCCTTCAGTAGTTTTCAATGAAGTATTAAAAGGTACTGGTAACTTTGGTTACAACGCGGCTACCGGCGAATACGGCGACATGATCGAAATGGGTATTTTGGACCCTGCGAAAGTAACCCGTACTGCATTGCAAAATGCAGCGTCTGTTGCCGGCTTGATGCTGACGACTGAAGTTATGATTGCTGATGCACCTAGCGATGATAAAGGCGGCCATGGCATGCCTGATATGGGCGGCATGGGCGGTATGGGTGGTATGGGCGGCATGATGTAATCTTGCTGTCTTAAAGCTCTGTTGCTTTAAGTGACAAAAAGCCCCGGTTGTTAAGAACAGCCGGGGCTTTTTTTGTTTTAGAAATTAACACTTAAGGATGGGTTATCACGGAAGGCTAAAAGAACGGAACTGTAAAAACTTCGTACCTCGGAACGTCCTTGAGTGGGACAGATTAGCATCAAATTTTCTGATTGTAACGGATTATGGGGGGATTATATTATTGACTTAAGTTAAAAAGCCCTCTCCAGCGGGAGAGGGTTGGGTGAGGGGAAATTAAAATGAAGAAAAAACTTATTTTGACTCCCCTCATCCCCGCCTTCTCCCGCTGGAGAAGGAGTAAAGTTACTTGTGTAGATAGCAATACCTCATGGGACAAAGGGCTGCCATCCTTAAGTCACCAATATTGCCTTACCCCATAATCCGTTACAATCAGCAAATTTTTACTAATTGCTGTTGAATAAAAGCTCAATTAAACTAGTCGAGTTCGAGAATTCAGATGTCTTGATTCATTGATTAAGTTTAATTAATTCATAGCTCTGTATATTTCTTTATCAACTTCGGAATTTATAATAATTAGACAAGTTGATATGGCTCGGTAAACTAGGCAGATACGGTACAAAGAATGCGCAGCTTTTACTGAGTTTGCGTAGGTGACATTTTTCATAAGGTGTGCTTTTTGCATTATCCATAAGGAGAATTATCATGGCACAAAAAAACGATTATTTAACAGATCCGTTTAACAATGGCATTGTTGCAATACTGAAAGGCATCGACCGCGATGTAGAGCGAGGTGAAGATGTTTTGATGCTGGGGTTGGGTATTGTGATGCTGTCCTCGACGTTCGCTCCGGTCGCACCGCCGAGTATTCTTTTGCCGCTGGTTGCGTTGACGTTTGCTTTTTCTGCCAGCTTTGCGCGGATCAACTATCACAATATGCAGCGTAAGCTTTTGGCATCCATTGCTCAGCTTGACGGTCATGATCAACTTATCCTGCATCCGCTTACTGCTGTTTTTTCCGAGTCCCCGATGCATTCATTGGCGGTGTCGTTTAATCCGCTAAAAAACCTGAAGCGAACATGGAAAAGTGCGCTGGGTGGGCTTTTGATTAATCCGCTGTGGATGCCTATTTTTTATGTGATGGGGATGCAAATCAGCGAAGAAAAAAATCTGGGTGTTTTGAATAGAGCCATCATCGGTGTTGAACGGCACATTTATCACGACGAAGACACCAAGAGCAGACGGTTTTCACCCTAGCTTTTTATCGTGGTGATAAGTGTTAAGTTGAAGCGTATGGAGATCTTAATCTGGCCTGTTGAGCGTCATAACAGACAGGATGCCGCCGGTTAAAAAAATTGTTAATGACCCAAACTGCATAATCTCGTAAAATTGCCTTGGTTTTGTTTTTTACAACGGGATGAATCCTTAGGGGTTCATCCCGTTTTGCACATTTGAGGTGACGTGTTTGACTAGGTCTGCAGTATTGGTATTGGAAGATGGGACGGTTTTTAACGGTGTAGCCATTGGTGCAGATGGTTGTTCTGTGGGCGAGGTGGTTTTTAATACGGCGATGACCGGGTATCAGGAAATCTTAAGTGATCCTTCTTATGCGCGGCAAATCGTGACCTTAACCTATCCGCATATTGGCAATGTAGGGACGACTAGCGAAGATGATGAATCGGGTGCTGTTTTTGCCAGCGGCCTGGTGATCAGGGATTTGCCGTTGTTAGCCAGTAACTGGCGGTCTGAAAAATCCTTGCAGCAGTATTTGCTGGAGCATAATGTCGTAGCGATAGCCGATATTGATACCCGTCAATTGACCCGGTTGTTGCGTGATAAAGGTGCGCAGCGTGGCTGCATCATGGCCGGTGAATCGGTCGATGTGGCTGTCGCCAAGAAAGCGATTGAGGGTTTTCCTGGCCTGAAGGGTATGGATCTGGCCAAGGAAGTCACGGTTGCCGAGCCTTATGAATGGACTGAAAATATCTGGCATCTGGAACATGGGTATACGCCCGCCGAAACCCTGAGCAAGCATGTTGTGGCCTATGACTTTGGCGTCAAGCGCAACATACTCAGGTTGTTATCCAATCGCGGTTGTCGGGTGACGGTTGTTCCGGCAACCACTCCCGCTGAAGTTGTCTTGGCGATGAATCCCGATGGTGTGTTTTTGTCAAATGGTCCCGGTGATCCCGAGCCCTGTACCTATGCGATAGAGGCAATTAAAACGATACTGGAACAGAAAGTTCCGGTGTTTGGTATTTGTCTTGGACATCAGTTATTGGCTTTGGCCAGTGGCGCAAAAACCGAAAAAATGAAATTCGGCCATCATGGTGCCAATCATCCGGTTCAGGAAATAGCCACCGGTCGGGTCATGATCAGCAGCCAGAATCACGGCTTTGCGGCGAATGAAGCCAGTCTCCCTGATAATGTCATAGCGACTTATCGCTCCTTGTTTGACGGCAGTTTGCAGGGTATCAAACGCACGGATTGTCCTGCGATGAGTTTTCAGGGTCATCCTGAAGCCAGTCCGGGCCCTCATGATGTGGAGTCTTTATTCGATGACTTCATCGAAATGATGGACGCTAATTAAGTTATCCATCCTTCGTAAGGTGGAATCGCTTAGGCATTCCACCCGCTTTGTGGGCGATTTACTGTCCAGAAGCCATCCTACATACCAACAGCAACAACATAAATGGTAACGAATACAACATGCCAAAAAGAACCGACATAAAATCCATATTATTGCTAGGCGCCGGCCCTATTGTTATTGGTCAAGCCTGCGAGTTTGATTATTCCGGCACGCAAGCCTGTAAAGCGCTGCGGGAAGAAGGTTATCGCGTTATTCTGGTTAATTCCAATCCGGCGACGATCATGACCGACCCGGATATGGCTGATGTGACCTATATCGAGCCTATCGACTGGCAAACCGTAGAAAAAATTATCGCCAAGGAGCGTCCCGATGCGATCTTGCCGACCATGGGCGGACAAACCGCATTGAACTGCGCGCTGGATCTTGATGCAAACGGCGTGTTGGCAAAATATAAGGTCGAGATGATAGGCGCGACCAAGGAAGCAATCAATAAGGCCGAAGATCGCGAGTTGTTCAATCAGGCGATGAAAAAAATCGGTTATGAAGTCGCCAAATCAAAAACCGCGCATACCTTGGAAGAAGCCTTGGCCGCGCAAAAAGAAGTCGGCTATCCGACAGTTATCCGTCCTTCCTTTACCATGGGCGGCAGCGGCGGCGGCATCGCCTATAACAAGGATGAGTTTGTTGAAATCTGCGAGCGCGGTTTATATTTATCGCCGACCAACGAGTTATTGATTGAAGAATCGGTGCTGGGCTGGAAAGAATATGAAATGGAAGTGGTGCGCGATTCCAAGGATAACTGCATCATCGTCTGTTCGATTGAAAACTTCGATCCTATGGGGGTGCATACCGGCGATTCGATCACCGTAGCGCCGGCGCAAACCCTGACTGACAAGGAATATCAGATTCTACGTAATGTCTCGTTGGCGGTATTACGCGAGATTGGCGTCGATACCGGCGGCTCCAATGTACAGGTTGCGATTAATCCGAAAGATGGCAGGATGATAGTCATAGAGATGAATCCGCGCGTGTCGCGTTCATCGGCATTGGCGTCCAAGGCGACTGGTTTCCCGATTGCCAAAGTGGCCGCGAAACTGGCGGTAGGGTACACGCTGGATGAATTGAAAAACGAGATTACCGGTGGCGCAACACCGGCGTCGTTTGAGCCGACTATCGATTATGTGGTTACCAAGATTCCACGCTTTACCTTTGAAAAGTTTCCGCAAGCGGATGACCGTTTGACGACGCAGATGAAGTCGGTCGGCGAAGTGATGGCGATAGGTCGCACGTTTCAGGAGTCTTTGCAAAAAGCCTTACGCGGCCTGGAAATCGGTATCAGCGGTCTCGATGAAATTATAGATTTGAATCGTGACGATGCGCAGGAAAAGATGCAGCGCGAAATGCGTCATCCTGGACCGGATCGCTTGCTTTATGTTGCCGATGCGTTCCGTAGCGGCATGAGTCTGGACGATGTGCATGAGGCCAGCAAGATCGATCCCTGGTTTTTGGCTCAGGTCGAAGATCTGGTTATTACCGAAAAATCACTAGCGACTAAAACCTTGTCGACGTTGGAACAGGGCGAGCTGTATAAATTGAAGCGTAAAGGTTTTTCCGATATACGCTTGGCCAAGTTGCTGGACACCTCGGAAACTGAGGTGCGTAATGTGCGTCATAAACACAATATCCGCCCGGTCTACAAGCGTATCGATTCCTGCGCGGCTGAATTTTCGTCGGATACCGCTTATTTGTATTCGACTTATGAGCAGGAGTGCGAAGCGCGGGTTTCTGATAGAGAAAAAATCATTATTCTTGGTGGTGGGCCTAACCGTATCGGCCAGGGTATTGAATTTGATTACTGTTGTGTTCATGCGGCCCTGGCTTTGCGCGAGGACGGCTATGAAACTATCATGATCAATTGCAACCCAGAAACCGTTTCTACCGACTTTGACACCTCGGATCGCTTGTATTTTGAATCGTTAACGCTGGAAGATGTGCTGGAAATAGTGCATCTGGAAAAACCC
>CANNNN010000175.1 GCA_947506075.1 Methylococcaceae bacterium | reverse complement strand
GTGCCCAGGGGCGGAATCGAACCGTCGACACGAGGATTTTCAGTCCTCTGCTCTACCGACTGAGCTACCTGGGCGGAACTACAAAAGAGCGCCATTAGACTCGATTATCTGCCGACAGTCAATAGCTAATGTTTTTTAGGCGTGTAATTGGACGTAAGCGGATTTTGCAAGAAAAAATAAATTTCTCTGGCAAATAGTAAAGTTGATTGAACTGTGTCGTGGATTTGACTGAGTAAGTGAGTGAGTTACGCTATCATCTAACCGATGTTGGTATGACTTTTTACTGCACGTGCAGGGGTCTGGAGTAGCGATTAATGCCCTGCGGTACCGACTCGCAGGACAAATGTCTGGATTTTTCTAGGCGGCCCCTGTTTTTAGCACATCATTCTCGTTTTGCATTCAAGAAGCTTAACTTCAAGTTCGACGGATTTCGTTTTGGCTTGGATTAGCTTCCCTTAGTTTCGGACAGTTCTTGTTTTGATTAGGAATAATCTTGTTTTGGATGAGACAGTCCTGGCTTTTTACCTCAGCTTTGCTGTTAATTAGAGGGAATATTCCGAGTCCAGATGGAAATGTTGTTGTTTCAAATTAAAATTGTCCCTGCCAAAAGCAAAATGCTGTCCTTAAAAATTAAAATCGTTCATGCCCAGTAAGGAAAGATGTTATTTCAAATCAGAACTATCCATGCCCAGAATGAAAGATTTCTAGTTTAGAATGAAAAACATCGATTGCCATAGGCTAAGTTGTCAGTCCACGGGGCGGATAATTTTGCCGCAATTATAATCGCCCCCGATTTTTAATGGGGCGGGTTTTCACCGGTCGGCGGAGATTCATCCCTGAACAGGTTGCCAATAAAGATTAAGACTTTTTTGATTCCTACCCATATTCTAGGCAGCAGCCAAATCATCAATACAATAAAACCCGCTAGCGCGATTAAAAAAAGCACCGGATGATTGATGCTCGCCCAGACGCCGGTGATCACCAAAATATCTTCGCCTATCGAGGCAATCCAGTTGCTAAAGGGTTCAGGCGAGGTGTTAATCAACACCCGACTCCCTGCCTTAGTCGCATGGCTGCCTGCCGCAAGTCCGCCACCCATGATCGCTGCGGCCAATTCAACAGCAGGGTTCAAGTCGCCGACCGCTCCGGCTGCAAGCATAGCGCCTGCAGGAATACGGATAAAGGTGTGTAGGGCATCCCAGCCGGTATCTACGCCCGGCACTTTGTCGGCGAAAAATTCGATACAATACATGATGCCGGCAGCGCCCATGACCATGGGGTTTGCGACAACTTGCAAATCCGGCGGCAAATCGATATTGCCGGTATTGGCCAGATAACCCAGCGTGAACAGCGTCGCGTACAGGTTAATGCCGCTGGCCCAGGCCAGGCCCATTGTTAAGGCCAGGGTTGTTGATATTTGATTCAGTGCGTCCATAAGTATGACCCTTGTTCTGACTGGTTTGTGCAGCGTAGCATATTTTTATGAACCTTAGATAAACCGTCGCTTCAGCTTTAATATGATCCCGCTCTCATTTTTTCGCACATTTAAGTTCAGACCATGTAAAATTGATCTTAATATATTTGATAATTTTAGGATGTTAACGTGTTTAGAGGAACAACCATACTTTCCGTACGCCGGGGCGACAAAGTTGTGATTGGCGGCGATGGCCAGGTCACCTTGGGCAATACCGTCATGAAGGGCAATGCCCGCAAGGTACGCCGTTTATATCATGATAAGGTTATCGCCGGTTTTGCTGGCGCGACGGCTGATGCGTTCACGTTATTCGAACATTTTGAAGGCAAGTTGGAAAAACATCGCGGCAATTTAACCCGCGCCGCCGTGGAAATGGCCAAAGACTGGCGTACCGACCGCGCCTTGCGCAAACTGGAAGCCTTGCTGACCATTGCCGATTCAAAAACCTCACTGATTATTTCCGGTACCGGCGATGTTATAGAACCTGAATTCGACTTGATGGCGATAGGTTCCGGTGGCGCTTTTGCTCAGGCGGCGGCACGCGCCTTACTGGAAAATACCGATCTTAGCGCCCGCGAAATTGTCATAAGGTCCTTAAATATAGCCGCCGATATTTGTATTTATACCAATCACAATTTGCGTATAGAAGAACTCGACGCCGAACCTAACGAGTAAATAAATGACCCAAATGACCCCCAAAGAAATTGTAAGCGAACTGGACAAACATATTGTCGGCCAGGCCAATGCCAAGCGCTCTGTCGCCATTGCGCTGCGCAACCGCTGGCGCCGTCAGCAGGTCGATCCTGCGTTGCGTGAAGAAATAACCCCGAAAAATATTTTAATGATCGGTCCTACAGGCGTCGGCAAGACCGAGATTGCTCGCCGTCTGGCGCGCCTCGCCAATGCACCGTTTATTAAGATCGAAGCCACCAAATTTACCGAAGTCGGCTACGTCGGCCGCGATGTGGACTCGATTATCCGTGATCTGGTCGATACCGCCGTTAAATTGACGCGCACGATAGAAATGGATAAGGTTGAAGTCAAGGCTTTCGACGCCGCCGAAGACCGGGTTCTGGATATATTATTGCCCAGGGCCAATGGCGGCATGCTGTCCGATACCGAAGAAGCCACCCGGCAAAAAATGCGCAAGAAATTACGCGAAGGCAAGCTAGATGACAAGGAAATTGAAATTGATGTGCATCTTGCACCGGTGGGCGTTGAAATCATGGCGCCTCCCGGCATGGAAGAGATGACCAACCAGTTGCAAGGCATGTTTCAGAATCTGGGTTCGGGTAAAACCCGCTCCCGCAAGATGAAAATAGACAAGGCCCTGAAAGTCTTACAGGATGAAGAAGCGGCCAAACTGGTCAATGAAGACGATATTCGCTTGCGCGCGGTCGAGTCGGTCGAGCAAAACGGCATCGTGTTTCTGGACGAGATAGACAAGATCTGCAAGCGCTCCGAACTGGGCGGCGGCGAAGTGTCCCGCGAAGGCGTGCAGCGGGATTTGTTGCCGCTGGTTGAAGGTACTACGGTCAGCACCAAGTACGGTTCGATCAAAACCGACCATATTTTGTTTATCGCGTCGGGGGCCTTCCATTTGACCAAACCGTCGGATTTAATCCCGGAATTGCAAGGCAGGTTTCCTATCCGCGTTGAACTGGATGCGCTGTCGGCTGATGATTTCGTGCGTATTTTGACCGAACCGAATGCCTCTTTAACCGAGCAATACATCGCTTTATTGGAAACTGAAGGCGTAGCGCTGTCGTTTTCTACTGACGGTATCAAGCGGATTGCCGAGCTCGGTTGGCAGGTCAATGAAACCACAGAAAACATTGGCGCTCGAAGATTGCACACGGTTCTGGAGCGCTTGCTGGAAGACATTTCCTTTAATGCTCCTGATCTTGCCGGAAAGGAAATTCGTATTGATGCCGCTTATGTGGATGATCATTTAGCCGAGTTTGTTGAAGATGAAGATTTGAGTCGGTATATATTGTAGGCAAAAGATCAAAGGTGAATGGCAAATTCTGTCCTACCACCTTAATCATTCGCCCTTAGCCTTTCGTCTTTCACCTGATTTTATCTATGCGTCTAACAGCAAAACCCAGCAATACCCATCCGACTGAAATTAAGCTGCATCAGGTTTCCAATGTGGTTGAAATCAGTTTCGCTGACGGTAACGTGTTTAAACTGCCTTCTGAATATTTGCGCGTTTACACGCCTTCGGCAGAAGCGGTCGGGCATGCGCCAGGACAGGAAGTTTTACAGGTCGGCAAGGAAGATATAACCATTAAACAAATTAATCCAGTAGGCAATTATGCGATAGCACCGGTCTTTAGCGACGGCCATAACAGCGGTATTTATACCTGGGATTTTCTGTATACATTGGGCGCGGAATATCCGGCTTTATGGGCTAATTATCTGCATAAGCTTGAAACTGCCGGACATAAACGCAAAGAACCAACGCAAAATTAACTTCATTGTTTCCACGCAACGCTGGAGTCCTTCGACAAAGCTCAGGGCAGGCATTGCGGACTGCATTCCCACGCTGGAGCATGGGAATGCTAGCCCGAACGTGGGAACAAGATAAACACAAATAAACAGGTACAACAATGACCACCAACACCACTCATTTTGGATTTAAACAAGTCGCCTCGGAAGATAAGGTCAAGCTGGTGCGCGGCGTATTCGATTCCGTTGCCGGCCAATATGACATCATGAATGATTTGATGTCCATGGGCATCCATCGCATCTGGAAACGCGTTGCCGTGCAGCTTAGCAATGTGCGCAAAGGCGAGCAAGTGCTGGATCTTGCCGGTGGCACCGGCGATTTAACGACGCTTTTCGAAAAGCGCGTCGGCCCTGAAGGCCAAGTTGTTTTGGCTGACATTAACTCGGAAATGTTGCGCACCGGCCGGGATCGATTGATAGACCGGGGTCTGGTCGGCAATATCCGCTATGCGCAAGTCAATGCCGAATGCCTGCCCTTTGAAGACAATACTTTTGATTGCGTATGTATCGCTTTCGGCTTGCGTAACGTGACCGATAAGGATGCTGCGTTACGCTCCATGTACCGGGTTTTGAAGCCCGGCGGCCGCGTGATCGTGTTGGAATTTTCACATCCGGTCGATAAAATCACCGAAAAAGTCTATGATTTTTATTCGTTCAAGTTGCTGCCCAAGATTGGGAAATTTGTTGCCAAGGATGAAGAAAGCTACCGTTATCTTGCCGAATCGATCCGCATGCATCCGAAGCAGGATGAACTGAAGAAAATGATGGAAAACGCAGGCCTGGAGCGCTGCGAATACTTCAACATGACCCAAGGCATAGTCGCTGTACACAGAGGTTATAAGATCTAGCATGCTCATCAAACCGTTGCTAATAGCCACACTGGAAACCGCGCTTAATCAATATCTTGCGCTGGATCAGGACAGCGGCTATTTCTTAACGCCGCTATCCGGCAAGGTCATTGCCGTTACTGTTTTGCCGTTTGAGTTAACCGTTTACCTGTGCCCTACCAGCGAATCGATTCAATGTCTGGATCAGTTTCCCGGGACTCCGGACACACGGATGACAGGTTCGCTATGGGCGCTGGGCTTGATGGGACTTAGTTCTACGCCGATGCGTTCGGTTTTCTCCGGCGAGGTGAAAATCGAAGGCGATATGCATACCGGTCGCAAGTTTCAGCAGCTGTTCGCTAAGCTGGACATTGATCTGGAAGAAAAGCTGTCGCAATTCACCGGCGATATTATTGCGCATAAAGTGGCCCGATTTTTTCGAGCAGGTCAAGGCTGGAGCAAGGAGTCTATAGAGACTTTCAGGCTGAATGCCGCAGAGTTTTTGCAGGACGAGACCCGTGATTTGCCATCAAAGCCTGAAGCGGACATTTATTATGCCCAGGTTGATGAATTGCGTACCGATTTTGATAGGTTACAAAGCCGTATTGAACGGCTGGAAAAACAATAGATTTTAATTTTTTCACCACGAAGACATGATGAACCCGAAGTTGTATCTTATGTTTTTTCGTGAGCTTCGTGTCTTCGTGGTGAATCTAAGTTTCTACAAATAAAGGTAACTCGTGATTCACCCTAAATTAATATTTCGCCTGATCCATATCAACTGGGTTCTGGTCTATCACGGCCTGGACGAAATCGTTTTAAAAACCCATTTATTTCGACCTGTACGTTATTTTGCGGTTTTCTCCCCCAGCTATTGGCTTAAACGCAGGGAGGAGTCTCGAGGTGTCAGAATTCGGCGCG